>JAUWMM010000002.1 GCA_030613145.1 Desulfobacterales bacterium
AAAAGACGCCGCTGACAATGCGGGTGCTCCCCTCAATTCCCTTAAAGAACAAGTACGATAGCCCCCCTCGTGTGCTGACGCGCTCCCCCCTGCTGTGCCAGAACTTTGCCCAACGACCGCTGTCGCCATACACATAGCCAATGATCCCCTTGCGAGTTTGTTCATCTTCAACTACAAACCTGCAACCGCACATCATCCGTTCGCCTCGCGCGTAGGTTTGAACCACTTCTGTAGGAATGGTGTAGAAGTTGCCGTAACTGTCGCGTGCCAACAAGTCAAACCTATCTCCCTGTGCAATCGGTATGTGAGGCTTGAGAACAAGCCCGACGCCATCGAGCGACAAATCAGATGTCTTGCATCTGTATTGATCGCCGGTTTGTGGAATCCGTATGGTGACGTCTTCTTCGGTATAGATCCTGTGCTGGCGGCGGACCTGTCGCCTTTCCCAGACAATACCGAGACAAAGAAGGATAAGCACTATGTTAAAAGCTGACCACGCAGAGCACACGATGATTGCATCATGCTCCAGAGGATAATGAAACCATCGCAAGATAGTCAGTGGTATCCCCACTGTGGTCAGGAGCAGGACAAGATAGAAAGGAGTAGACAACGGACTTAGAAAATCATCGCTGAGTGTTCTCGATTTTGGCGTGACCTTGAACTTGGGTGACTTTGGCCGGAATACGGCGCTCAGCACAGCCGGAATATTGAAAAAACCCTGGGCGGTTTCGTAAAGTTCTGAGAAGAACGGATGCCGGACATGACCGAACATGTAGTTGCTTAGGAGGTATACTCCAACGATATGCGGGCCGGTGTAGGCGAGTATCTGGAGCAAGGAGGCGTTATAGACCTTGAGACCGAAGATCAGGTACGCTAATGGCGCCAGCACAAATATGATTCGGGCCAAGCCGAAAAACCAGAACAGGCATGAATTAAAATAACAGAGTCTCTGATGAAAACTCAATTTTTTGAAAAAGAGCGGGTTTTTCAGCCTAAAAATCTGAACCATGCCCTGAGCCCACCGAGTTCGTTGCAAAACAAAGTCCGTAAATGTCTCCGGAGAAAGTCCGCAGATCATGGGCCTTGAGACATATGCGCTCTTGTATCCCCTGCCGTGCAATGTGAGGGAGGTCTCAGCGTCCTCTGTGATGGTATCGTGTGCAAGCCCTCCGATTTCCGCAAGATGCTTGCGGCGCAAAACGCCGGCCGATCCGCAGAAAAACGACGAATTCCAGAAATCAAGTGCAGGCTGTATCGCCCTGTAAAACATCTCATTTTCACCGGGGCTATTGAGGAAGGTACCCAGGTTTTTTTCAACTGGATCGGGATTGATAAAAAAATGAGGAGTTTGCACCAGGAAAAGATCTTCATCCTCCATGAAGAATCCAACTATATTCTTAAGGATGTCTCTGGTAGGGACATGGTCGCAGTCAAGCATGAGAATGAGGTCTCCGCAGCTCTCCTTGGATCCTTTGTCCGGGCACCTGAAATCGTCGGGCAAGGGGAATTCTTTGGGGCCTGTGCAGAACAGCGCGTGAGAAATGTTTCCCGCCTTGGCATGAATATTCCTTTGCCTGGTCATGTAGTTTACGCCCAGTGACCCGGCTAGTGACTTGAGCTTTTCTTGCCGATCCCGGGCCTTCCCGGCCTTTTTCGGATCAGGGTCTTTCAGCTTCTCTAACGTGCCGCCGTCGTCCAGGATATAAATATTCAGTTTCTCTTTGGGATAGTCGATATGGGTACAGGCGGTTGCGGTGACAGCGACAATCTCCTCGGGCTCGTTGTAGGTAGGAATAAAAACGTCCACCGAAGGAAGGTCCGGGTCATTCAGGTCTACTGGGATGAGTTCTCGGTGAATCGGAAAGATATTGGCGAACATCCCCAGCACATTCAGGATGATACAGTATGACTCGGCTATATAAAGGGCTGCCATGGCCCAAAAGCTCCAGAAGTCGGGAAAGTACAGAGTATCAAAGGTGCGGAAGAACCAGTACCTTGAAGTAAGAAAGAAGCAGAAAAACATAAATATGATTCTTTGAACGGCTTTGTTAGGAAAGAAATCCCTCTGCAGAATAACCAGAGCAAAGACTATACCCCATCCCAGCAACATCTGTGTCTTCAAATCAAGGTATGTTGAAGTTCCATAAATGAACAAAAAAATATACAGTATAAGGGGTATAGTAAGAAAAGTGAGTGATGATTTTGAAAAAAGCAAGCTCTTCATGACTGCATTACGGCAAACCGATCGTATTGGCGTCAAGGCATCCCGCTTGAAGCACGTTCAAGCAATACGGACTAAGCACTCGTTAATTCGAGGCGGCTATAACGCGTTCTTGGTGTCCCCAACCCCTATTGGTTCGACATCTCTTCTCTATATTAGATCTCGTCAAAATGACCTTATCTCTTTAATAAAAGCTGGTAACGTACAAATAAGCATTTGTTCACGCTGAACATCCCAAGAAGTGTCTTCCCCCAAAATGTGTATTCTGAAGAAGCAGCCTGAATCATATTAAGTTGATGCAAGAATCATGCAATTCACTTGCTTAAAAGCTGTTCAAAACCCTTTGACGACTCCATTTTGGCCATTTTTGCTAAAAATTCTTAGTGCTTCGATTCAAAATACGGCCACATATTTTGACAAATCAGATTGAAAGAAATGCTCACTCCATTCGGCCTGAGCTCATGACCAAAGGCAGCACTAAGTCCTGAGTAAATAAATTCGTCATCGAATTTATGAATCGAAGGACTTAGCGAAGCAACGTCTTAAAAATTGTAACTGTTTGAGGTCGTTAGCCCGAGTATTACAATTTTAGCCCTCCAGGGCGTAGGCCCCACGGGCCGGAGGCGAAGTGAGCATAGAACTTTCAAAAATGGACAAACTGACCAAGGAAAAGGGTTTTGAAACAGCTTCTAGAAATATCGGCATAGATTCTAAACGGTTAGCTCAAGAGAGGTGGGGACGGATTAAGATTGATGGAAGGAAATGTATAGACAGTAATACATAAGTTACGAGGATTAAAAAATCAGGTTTTTCTCCAGATTAGCGGTTAAAATTGGTCACTACGTGGAACAGATCGAAGATGATGTTGGCCTGAGGCAGTTTTTTAACGGCTTTTGGTCTACCGAAACACGCGATAGTCTACACCGTATTTCTTGGCTTTGTAGACGAACTTTCGCTCGGTTGTTTGAAGCAACTCGGCAGCCTTTGCCATATTGCCACGTGTGCTTTTTAGAGCGTCGGCAATCATCTCACGTTCCAGGTTTACCACGGCGTCTTCCAAGGATATGCCCGGCAGCGTATCGGACTCTTCTGCTGTCTGCAAAGTCGGGGGCAGGTGATAACCGTGGACAACACCTTCCTCGCAAAGCAAAACGGCCCGCTCGATACAGTTTTCAAGTTCTCGCACATTGCCCGGCCAGTGGTACTGTATGAGCATATCGATAACAGGTGTGGATAAGCGGCGAATGTCTTTTTGATTCTCCTTGGCATATCTTTCTAAAAAGAAGTCGGCCAGGAGCAGGACATCGGTCTTGCGCTCTCTCAATGGCGGCATATAGATGGGAAAGACATTCAATCTATAATAAAGGTCACCCCGAAAAATTTCTTCCTCCACAGCCTTTTCCAGGTTCTTGTTGGTGGCTGCTATAATGCGGACGTCTGCTTTTATGGTCTCGTATCCGCCCACACGTTCGAACTCCTTTTCCTGAAGGACACGCAGGAGTTTCGCCTGAACCTCCAAGCCCATGGAGCCGATTTCATCCAAAAAGACGGTCCCCTTGTTGGCCAGTTCGAATTTTCCCCGTTTTTGCCGAATCGCCCCGGTAAAGGCCCCTTTTTCCTGCCCGAACAGCTCGCTTTCAATAAGGTTGGAGGGCAAGGCTGCACAGTTTATTTTCACAAAGGGATTCCTGGATCTCAGACTGTTGTAATGGATGGCGTTGGCGGCCAACTCCTTTCCTGTACCGCTCTCTCCTCTGATCAACACCGTGGCATTACTCTTTGATACCTGGGAGATCATTTGAAAGACCTCCCGCATCTTATTGCTGTTTCCGATGATATTGGTAATGTGAAACTTGTTGGCAAGCTCTTGTTGAAGTCGCCGGTTTTCTTCTCTTAACTGTTCTCTTTCTAATTGGATGGTCTCCAGATTAGTGACATGCCGAGCAATCATTGTGGCAATGATGGAAAGAAGCCTTTTCCCATCTTTCAACGAGAAAGATTCGTCAAAGGGCCGATCAACGCTCAAGGCCCCAATAACCTGGTTGCCCTTCTTGACAGGGGCACAGATGAAGGAAAGTTCCTGGTCCTGAACCGCCTTTCTTGTTGCAGTACGGTTTAAAAACAGGGGCTCTTCACTGATCTTTGCTACCGCGAAGGCCTTGCCGGTTTGGATGACACGACCTGTAACGCCCTCTCCCAACCTGTATTTTCCTCTTTCCATCGCAGCCCTGGACAAACCGTGGGCTACCTGGATGCTAATCTCGTCGCGCAGGGGATTAAGAATCGAAATGGTCCCCCGAACCATATCCATTGAATTGGAAAGAATTTCCAAAACCTTATAGAGAGATTTTTTGAGTTCCAGGGTTACATTAAGGGCTTTGCTGATTTCATAAAGAAGAGTGACTTTTTCGATCTGTTTCATCTCTACACCCAAATGGATAGCTTACCTATTGCATTGCAGGCATTCTTATACGTCCTGTTTCTCTATAAGTCTTCTAACCCTTTTTTCTACATCATCTCTTACCTTACGCATAAATTCAATTGGCTTACCGGCAGGGTCAGGCACTGACCACTCTTGATTGCGCGCTCCAGGAAAATGGGGGCACGCTTCTTCACAGCCCATGGATATTATCAAATCTGGTTTTACTACTGAGGCAGCTTCCTGAATCGACTTTGGTTTGCGAAAGGCCATGTCTATACCCTTTTCGCTCATGACCTCATCCACGAGTGGATTGATTTGTTGAGCCGGCGCACTTCCTGCGCTTTCAACTTCTATCTTGTCCCCGGAGTGATACTGTGCAAAGGCACTGGCCATCTGGCTGCGGCAAGCGTTTTCTGTGCAAACGAAGAGGATCTTTTTTCTGTTTAGAAGGGGGGTTACGAGGTTCCTGGCCTTTTCCTTTGCATCTGCCAGGGCTGTGGGGTGCTTTTTTATTTCTCCTGCTTTTTCGATTTGTCTATAAGTAAGGCTGCCATCGAAACTCGCCCCAACCGCATCGAAGAAGTACTTGGCCGTAAGACTAACGCCATCAAAAAGGTTTTTTCCCTTCGTGGCCCCCAAGGACAATAAAAAACCGCGCCTCCACTTTTGGCCCGGATCGACAAGCTTGAGCACATATCTCCTTGCCCACAGGGCTTGAGAACGATCTATGAGGGTTTTCATCTGAGCGGTGAAGCCATAAAAAAATATTGGGGTTGCCATAACAATGATGTCTGCCTGGCGAAGCAAAGAGTAAATCTGCTGCATGTAGTCATCAATGGAACAAAAACCCTCTTTTTCGCAGGTGCCACATTCCTGACAAGGGGAGATATTCTTTCGGGCCACGTCCATATACTTTGTACGGGCACCAAGCCTTGCGGCCTCAGTGAGAAAATTGGAAAGGAGAATGCTGGTGTTTCCTTTGGTACGAGGACTTCCTTGTAATCCGAGGACAAACATTGAAAGGCGTCAATGGGGCAGACCCCAATACGACCGCTCCTCCCCGCAGGGCAAACAAGGCGGGGGCACTGCTTCACTCTAGAGTGCTTTATGGGCGGGAAGCAGGCTGTTCAAGTTTAGATTGAAAGGTGGTTCTTGGTCAGTCCACGACAACGACAGAGACTCTTTTCGCAAGTTGAACAATTTTATTGGAAACACTGCCGAGCAAAAACCGCTTGATCCCTGAAAGACCCCTTCTTCCTATAACAAGGGTAGTGTACTTCCCCTGCTCAGCCTCTTTCAAAATGTCTCTGGAAATACCTACTTTCTTTTTGCGAATCTTGACGGCTATGTTCTTCGGAGGGAAACCGCCTTTGACCAAGGCCCGCTTGGCCTTCTCCATGAATACCTTCACGCTATCTTTCTTTGTGTCCTCTATGGCGCAAAATGTTTTTCTGCTCTGTTTAAATAGAGGCGTAAGGGTGGGGCTGTCAAGTCCACAGGCTGCCGTAACGTCCGGCAATACGCTAAATAGCGTAACTGAGCTGGTCTTCTCCATACCTTGTGCAACATAGTTAACCGCTTTCATGGAATTTTTCGATTCATCGACAGCGACCAAAATCTTCTTTGCCATTTGTCCTCTCCTTTCTTGGTAAAAAGTCCTCACCTTAATGCATCTTTATCAGCATAACGCGCTAAATGTCAAGGACAAAGACGCTTGGGCGTTGACCTCAAGTGGGTATTACCTATAAGCTGTTTCAAAACCCTGTTCCTTGGTCTGTATAGCCATTTTTGAAAAGTTCTAAGCTCGCTTAGCTAACATTGTAAATCTTGACAATTATAACTTTTTGAAGCTTTGCTTTGCTATAATATTGTTGGAAAAATCTTAAAAGTTGAGTCGACAAAGAGCTTTGAAATAGCTTCTATGGCTTCCTCAACAGTATTGAATTACTCACTACAGAGCCCGATCTCGTGGCCATAACATCCGCTACGCCTAAACACGCTGCTAGTGAAGAACAGGCCTTTCTTTCTTTAAGACAGCTTCTTTCAAAAACTGAAAGACCCAGTACCCTTCTGCGTCCGGTTCTATTTCACCTATGGCAACTTCGGAGATTACCACCTGTTCAACAGGATCGTTCACAGGCACTGTTCTTTTGATTAATCTAAGGATGTTCATTCTATCGTTGTACATAACGATGGGGCCAAAGATTTCCCTTCCGCCTTCTGCCTCATGGTGAGAACCGAACATAACATAGTCATTCACCAGCACAGCCGCCGGCACTGATTCGTAACCCAGAAGCTCGACAAAGAGATCCAGGGTTTCCATGACTGCCTCGGAATCTCCTCTGGTAAGTGCATCAATCCCATCATTGCCCATTTCTTCTATGTCACTTTCATTAAAGCGAAGGTCAAGCAGATCCAAAGCGCGGTCGTGCACGTAGCGGAGAGCATCTCGACCTTTGCACATTAGAATGTCCGAGTCGTTTAATATTTTAATAATGTTTCGAATGCTTATCATTTCTTTCAATTCGGGACTTTTGCGCAATGTCACATCATCAAGGGTAGTTTTGTGGTAAAGGGGGAGTTCGTTATCCAGCACAAGTATCTCCCCTATGTCAGGCTCAAGTTGTCGAAAATAGATCTCAAGGTCTCTTCGTTTTTCCAGGACAAAAGGACTCAACGAAAGAAGCCTCCGCATGGTTTCTTTATCCACCTTACGAGGGCTTCCAGGCGATCCGATGGACGGCGACACGGTCTTTGAAATTCTGTCTATCAACATCTTTTTTTTTAGATTGTCTTTAAATGACATGTCATCCTCCGTCATTGGTCATTGGTTGTCGGTTATAAGGCGTATTATGGATATCATAAGAGTCGCCTCACGTAAACCGCAAACGCCCTTCTCCTTGACTCCAAGTGCCTATTCTGATACAAAATTTTGTCACGTTTCAGAGTGGAGAGACCAATGGATCTTTACGAAGCAATCATGGGCCGTAAAAGTATTCGCAAGTTCAAACCAGATCATGCCCCCAAAGAAGTTCCGGAGAGGATCTTTGAAATGGCCACATGGGCCCCATCTGGGATGAACCCGCAGATTATGCAGCCATTCAGAATCTTTTGCTGTCCGCCCCGTATCTTGCATCATCTTCCTTTATATGAGGTCTTGTAGTGAAATTTAAGCGCCAGCGGGAAAAAATGGTGAGTACGCAGATCGAGGGTCGGGGTATCCATGACTATAGGGTTCTTGAGGCTATGCGTAAAGTCCCACGCCATCTTTTTGTAGGTGAAGCCTTGCAGGACCAGGCCTATGGAGATTTTCCCCTCCCCATTGGTGAAGGCCAGACTATATCGCAGCCGTATATTGTAGCAGAGATGACTCAAGCCCTTGAATTAACCAAGGATGATCGCGTCCTAGAGATCGGAACCGGCTCAGGTTACCAGACTGCCATACTGGCTGAGCTGGCCTTTCGGGTCTATACGATTGAACGGGTGCGGGAGCTATTTATCAGGGCTCGCATGCTACTTGATAAACTCGGTTACCACAACGTTATCGCCAAGTGTTCCGATGGTACCCTGGGCTGGCCTGACGAGAGCCCCTTTGATGCGATCATCGTTACAGCCGGTGCACCTGAGGTCCAAGAAAAACTTGTGCAGCAGCTAATAATAGGTGGCCGCACGGTCATCCCTGTGGGTGACAGGTTCTCCCAAACGCTCCTCAAGATCTGCAGAGACGAAGATGGTGTCCACACGAACGACTTGGGGGGCTGCCGGTTCGTAAAGCTCATCGGGGAACACGGCTGGAAGGAAGAATAGACCATTCCACCTGATGTCCTTTTGATTACCCTTTCTGTTGTCCTGCCAAGAAAATCGCAGGTACGCCTTGTGGTCATTTTCTGCGGTGTGATCCTCACGGCGAGGAGTTGGAGTTATGATGAATAGTCCGATCCATTCTGATCGCCCCTTCATCGCTTATCTCGGATTGACCATGAAAGGATTTTGCATGGGTGCTGCTGATGTGGTCCCTGGTGTGTCAGGCGGCACCATGGCATTCATTCTCGGAATCTACCAGGAACTGATCAAGTCCATCAAATCGTTTGATCTGATCTTTTTGAGGCTCCTATTCTCCTTAAAAGTAAAGGATGCCCTGGACCATGTGTCCTGGCAATTTCTTATGGCAATCGGGCTTGGAATACTCATAGCCATCTTTACGCTTGCCGGGATTTTGGCCTGGCTTCTTCAAAACCAGCCCGTACTCATTTGGTCTTTTTTCTTTGGCCTGATCGTTGCCTCCCTGTTTACCGTAAGCAAGCATCTTAATAAATGGGCCCCATCCATCTTTGCCTGGATAGGATTGGGGGCTTTGTGTACCTATCTTCTGGTCGGGATGGTCCCGGCAAAGACGCCGGATACGGCATGGTTTTTGTTTATGAGCGGGGCCATTGCCATATGTGCCATGATCCTCCCTGGAATATCCGGGGCCTTTATCCTCGTCCTCTTAGGGAAATATCATTATGTCTTGGAAGCGGTGAACAATAGAGATATTTTCAGCCTTCTGCTTGTGGCCACCGGAGCAGGCGTGGGATTGGTCACATTCGTTCGTCTACTCAATTGGATTTTCAATAGATACCACGATATTACCATAGGCCTATTAACTGGTCTAATGTTCGGTTCACTGAGAAAGGTTTGGCCCTGGAAAAAGACCTTGCAGAGCATGGGGGACACCCATGGAAATGTAATTGCTACGGCCCAGGCCAATATTTTACCGTCTCAGTGGGATACCGAATTAATGATAGCTCTTTGCTTGGCTGTTATTGGTTTTCTGATGGTCTTTTCTCTGAACTTTTTGGCTGAAAAACAGAAATGAGAGAGGGGTGCCCTATGGCAACGATTAAGACAGATATCTATCGGTCATTAGTCCTACCTATAATGAACAGGCATGGATCGCTGACTCCCTTTATCCAGTAACGGACTACTTGGCCAAGCAAGTCTATCGAAGTGAAATTCTCGTGGTAGATGACGGCAGCTATTGACAGGTATTTCGATTCACTTGCTATAGTTTTTGTGATATTATCAATTTAGGTTTGTGGTGATCAAGTTTTTCATCTCATAAAATCGCTCCGCGATTTTATATAAGGAGGGATGACCATGAGGCTCGGGCAATGGATTATTGTGCTCATGTTGACGGGGATGTATGCGCTGGCGTCAGCTGGGGTCTTCAGGTACGTCGATGAAAAAGGCGATGTCCACTATACAGATGATCTCACCAATGTCCCTGTAGAACAGTGGCCAAAGGAAGTTGAATACGAAGAACCTGTCGTTCAATCGAAACCAGAGGAGGCAGAAGGAAAAGGGCAGGAAACAGATAGCGCTAAAAAGGCCTTGCAAGAAAAAAAAGCCCAGGAAAAGGCCCTTGGGGAGAAACTGAGACAGACCGGAGAAAAGATGGAAGCAGAATACCAAGACCTTAAGAAGGAAAGAGAGGAACTAGATAAAATAGCGACGAAGCGGCTGAAGAGAGCTGAGTACAATAAACTTCTTAAAAGGGTCAAAGATTTTAACTCGCGGACTGAAGATTACGAAAATAGAAGAACGGCATTTGAGAAAGAAGTTGAAGCTTATAATGCCAGTATAAAAAAGGACATTGAAGTTCAGGAGCTCAGGTAAGATAATAATCTTTTAGCTGCATCTGGAGAACCCGCAGGAACGACAAACCAGACACCCGCCCTCGTGCTCCAGCGCACCGCCGCAGTCAGGGCAGGCTCCCATCATGGCAGGCATGTCTGTGGTGCTGATCTGGGTGTAATGCTTTATTACCTGAGAAATACCATCCGGGCAGGAGAGAACCATTTTCCCGTTTTGCCAGATGGGCGTTGGGCATCGAATGCCACTGATTTGCTTGAGGATAGCCTCCACCTTGACGCCGCTACGCAAGGCCAGGGATATAAGTCTTCCTGCCGCTTCAATCTGGGAAGAGGCACATCCTCCTGTCTTTCCCATTTGGGCAAAGACTTCACAGACACCCTGCTCGTCTTCGTTTATCGTTACGTACAGTTTGCCGCAACCGGTATTGATTCGTTCTGTGAAACCCCTGGTCCGAACAGGACGTACCCGCGGCACAATCCCTGGCTGGCCAAGCTTCGTTTCGGTTTCCGTGGCCTTCTGGGCTTGCTCCCTGCCTATATTGAGCACCTGGCGATCACGGCTTCCGTAGCGATAAATCGTTACACCCTTGCATCCGGTCTCGTAGGCGAGCTTGTACACCTTCTCTATATCTTCAGGGGTGGCATCTTGGGGAAAATTGACTGTCTTGGATACAGCATTGTCTGTATATTTTTGAAAAGCCGCCTGGATTCGAATGTGCCACTCGGGTGCAATATCATGGGCGGTAACAAAAAGGCGTTTTATCTTGTCCGGAATTTCTTTGATATGCTGAATCGAACCGGTCTCAGCGATCTGCTCGGACAGTTCATTGCTGTAAAAACCATTTTGCCTTGCCACTTTCTCAAATAGTGGATGCATCTCAAACAGGGTATCCCCATCAAGAACCCTGCGCTCATAAGCCACTGCAAAGATGGGCTCTACGCCACTGGAACATCCGGCGATGATGCTGATTGTGCCTGTGGGTGCGACAGTGGTTACGGTTGCGTTTCGTATATACGGCGTCTTGGAGTCGTCGAATATGCTCCCCTCATAAGCAGGAAAGTTTCCTCTCTTCCTGGCCAGTTCGCTTGAAGCCTTCCTTGCCTCGCGCAAGATAAAGCTCATGACCTGTTCGGCCTGCCTTACTGCTTTTTTCGAATTGTACGCTATGCCCAGCTCAATGAGCATATCAGCAAACCCCATGACTCCCAGACCGATTTTTCGCGTCTCTTTGCTGACAGCTTCGATCCGGCGCAAAGGGTATTTATTTATCTCTATTACATTATCAAGGAAGTGAACTGCGCTTTGAATGGTGTGTCTGAGTTTGGGCCTGTCCAATTTGCCATCACTTACCATCTTAGACAGATTGATCGAGCCAAGATTACACGATTCATACGGAAGCAATGGTTGTTCACCACAGGGATTAGTAGCCTCGATTTCACCCAGTTGAGGGACAGGATTGGCTCGGTTGATGTGGTCAAGGAAAATGATCCCTGGTTCTCCGCTTTGCCAGGCCGCCCGAACAATCTTGTCAAAGATGGCTTTTGCAGAAGCCCGCCTGAAGACTTTATGGTTTCTAGGGTTGATCAGGTCGTAGTCTTTGTCAGCTGACAGGGCGTCCATAAACGAGGAGGTGAGAGCGACTGAGATATTGAAGTTGTTTAGTCTATGTAGGTTGATCTTGCTCTGAATAAAGGCCTCGATATCCGGGTGATCCACCCGTAGGATCCCCATGTTGGCTCCCCGCCTGGTACCTCCTTGCTTTACGGTTTCGGTGGCAACATCAAACACCGCCATGAAAGAAATAGGACCGCTCGAAATCCCGCGTGTGGAGAGCACAGTGTCATTTTCGGGACGTATGCGAGAGAAGGAGAAGCCGGTTCCCCCACCGCTCTTGTGGATCATTGCTGTATGTCTGAGTGTCTCAAAGATGCTGTCGATGGAGTCCTCAATCGGCAGCACAAAACAGGCTGCCAGTTGCCCCAGCTGACGCCCGGCATTCATCAGAGTTGGAGAGTTGGGCATAAAAACCAGCTCTGCCATCAAACTGTAAAACTCCTTTGCGGTCTTATGAATGTCTGCATTGGAATCAAATCTGTCGTCGGCTGCGGCAATACTTCGGGCCACCCTCTTGAACAGGTCCTGGGGCGTCTCTGTAAGTCTTCGCTTTCGATCCTTCTTTAAATAACGCCTTTCAAGAACGACCAGGGCATTAGGAGAAAGTGATATTCCCATAAGCTATGTCCGTAATACCAGATGCTGGATGTAAGATCACCAAGCAACGGTAAACCCAAATCAGGAAACGGTCATCAATGCACGATTTTTGATTTGGCGTATGTTTTTTTCGTGTCGGTTTGACGATTCAAAAACTTGATGAAAGTTCTGCACAAAGGGGACTGGGTCCGATGTCTGTGAAACGTCAGATAAAAGGCCCTCTTAAAGGTTAGGTCCTTAATCTTCACTTTCTTAAGGCTTCCGATGGTCAACTCTTCAGCCACAGCACATTCAGACATGATGGAGATGCCCATACCTGCTTTGATCCCCTGACGAACAGCTTCAGTACTTCCCATCTCGGCCACAATATTCAGGGCACCAAGTGAGTAGCCTGATTTGTACAACACCTGCTCAATCGACTTCCGAGTGCCGGAGCCCATCTCACGCATTATGAATGGCTCCCTGATAAGTTCATTCATTGCAACATTGGGTTTGGTTGCCCATTTATGACTCCTTGGCACTGTAAGAAACATCTGATCATCTATGATCTTCTTCTGAACAAGTTGAGCTTCTCGGGCCTTGGCACCCACAATTCCAAGCTCCACATTCCCTTCAAGCGTATCACCGATGATTTTTTCCGTATCGCCTTGTACAAGGGTCACCACGACTTCGGGATAGTCTTCCTTGAATCTTCCCAGCAGTGGAGGCAGGATATAACCGGCCGGTATTGTGCTTCCTCCAATGGTCAGACGTCCTTTGATTTTGCCCTGAAACTCGGCCAAGGCATTTTCAGCTTCTTGCTTCAGGGCAATAATTTTTGTCGCATAACCGTAAAGAAGGCTGCCAGTCTTGGTGGGAATGACTTCCCTTCCCAGGCGATCGACTAGTTTACAATCAAAGTGGTTTTCCAGGTCTTTTATATGGCTGCTTACCGTAGGCTGGGAAAGGTAGACCGCCTTGGCCGCCCTGGAAAAGCTTCTCAACTCAACCACTCGGCAGAATATTTGGAGCCTCCACAAGTCCATCGCAACCGTTCATTGGGTACTGGAGCATTGAAGTGTTGGAAAATACGTGAAACCCTGGAGCTCCTCTAAATATGGTTTTCCCATCACTCCAGTACTACAAGGCCTCTAACTTTTCTCATGTATCAGTCTTGATGAAATCGTAAAAAGTCTTTTGCGAAAGACATCTTAAATACGCCTAAAATGGTCACAGAGTGAGTAAAATCGACTTTTTGCGAAACCATCACTCTTGAGAAGTCCCAAACTTTTGCTTTAGCTTTTTGCAAACAATGTCAGGGACCATGCCACGGGTGTCTCCTCCGAACTGAGCGGCTTCCTTAATGATCGAGGAACTGATATAAATCCACCGCAACCCTGTCATAAGAAAAACCGTTTGAACATTCTTGTTGAGCTTCCGATTCATCAGGGCCATCTGAAATTCATATTCAAAGTCAGATACCGCTCTAAGGCCCCGCAAAATGGCATCTGCCTGACGCCTGACAACATAATCGACCAAAAGCCCGTCAAAGCTATCCACCAGAACACCCGGCATCTCCTTAAAGGTTTCCTGGAGCATCTCCAGGCGTTCCTCAATGGTAAAAAGTGGTGTTTTGGTCCCATTTCTGGCTATGGCAACTACGACCTTATCGAAAAGTCTAAGCCCACGCCGGACAACATCGCAATGTCCATTCGTAACCGGATCAAAGGATCCGGGATATACTGCTATCCTTCCCATATCTGTATAAAATCGCTCCGCGGTTCTATCTTTTAGTAGGCGCTCACAGGTTCGGTGTTCACCGTTCAGGGTTACCTTTCAGATCCCACGAATCACCGTTCAGATTTTCGGTGAACCCTGAACGTCTGAACCCGTGAACGGTTACCAATTTTTATAACACGGGCATATAAAAAGAAACAAGAGTTTTCCCGTAATGCCTCTGGTCACTAAGGATAAAACTTGCCACTTTCTCTGGTAGTACCTCGCGCCTGCTATGCTCTATTACGTTTGTAGCCCCATCTGATATCAACCCGGCACGTCCCAATAGTTGCATAGTTGGCTCCACAAAACCCCTGTCATAAGGGGGATCGATAAACACCAACCCAAAAGCATGGTCGATTGACTTCAAAAAATTCAACCCCCGAAGAACATCCCGTTTTAATATGATGCTTCTTTTTTCCAGGCAGCAGGCACAAGTATTTCGAGTGAGCGCTTTTATGGCCTGAGCGGCTTTGTCGACAAACACGGCTGTTGCGGCTCCCCGACTCAGCGCCTCTATACCAAGACTTCCAGTGCCGGCAAACAGATCGAGTACAGCCGCATCTTCCGCTTCGCCTGCAAGGATGTTAAAAATTGACTCCCGCAGGTAGTCTGAGCTAGGTCGAATCGCCAAGCCCCGTATTGGGCAAAGCCTTTTCCCCCTCAGGGTGCCTCCGATAACCCTCACGTATTCTCCGATGTTCGTTGCTGGTTACTCGAGACCTTTGAAAAAGTCAAAGGAGTTTCCCAAAGTTCTCACTTAAGGCCGAAGGACTTGATTTTCTTGTGGAGGTGGCTCCTCTCAATGCCAATTGAGTCTGCGGTTTGAGAAATGTTGCTCTCATTTTCGGAAAGCTTCCGCAAGATATACATTTTTTCGAATTGTTTCTTGGCTTCTTTCAACATATCTACATCAAAGATCCCCACCTCGGTAGTCATCTTGTCATTATGTTTATAGGAGGAAGGAACATCTCCTTCGTCAATCACTTCCGATTCAGTCATGATGGCCAGTCTCTCCACCAAGTTCTTGAGTTCCCGAACATTACCCGGCCAGCGATAGACCTTGAGGTGCTCAACTACCCGAGGCGTCACGGTCTTCAAACTGCAGTGTCCCTCTTGTGAAAATTCTTTCAGGAAGGTTTCCACCAGCAACGGAATGTCTTCCGTGCGGTTGCGCAATGGGGGCACCTCTATGGGAATAACGTTTAACCGGTAGTACAGGTCTTCTCGAAACGTACCTTTCTCGATTTCTCTTTCCAGGTCCTTGTTACTTGCCGCTACTACCCTCACATCCACAGTAAGTGTGCGACTACCGCCGACCCGTTCAAATTTTTGCTCCTGCAAGATTCGAAGGATCTTGGCCTGAGTCTTGAGACTCATGTCTCCAATCTCATCCAAAAATATCGTGCCGCCGCTGGCAACCTCGAATTTGCCTCGCTTTCTGGTAGAGGCTCCGGTGAAGGCCCCCTTCTCATGGCCAAAAAGCTCGCTTTCGATCAACTCATCCGGTATGGCAGCGCAGTTCACATCGATCAAGGGCTGGTCTGCACGACGGCTCATTTGGTGAATGGTACGGGCTACGAGTTCTTTTCCGGTTCCATTCTCGCCCGTGATCAAGACCCATGCATTGGTAGGCGCGGCAACGGCAATTTGCTTCTTCAAGGCCTGAACCGGGGGACTGTTTCCTGTAATGGAATGTCTTTCAAGGGTCTTCTTGCGAAGGAAGCGGTTTTCCTCTTCCAGTCGGCGAAAGTTGAGGGCGTTATTAATCGTTACCACAATCTTTTCAATGGAAAGCGGCTTTTCGATAAAATCGTAAGCCCCCAGTTTCGTGGCCTTAACAGCTGTTTCAATTGTTCCGTGACCCGAAATAATGACCACCTGAAGAAACGGATGGGTCCTCTTAATTTCCTGGAGTGTTTCTATGCCGTCAATGCCCGGCATCCAGATATCCAGAAGGACCAGGTCTGGGGATTCCTCCTCTATAATCTTCAAGGCTTCATAACCATTGGAAGCAGTCAGGACCTCAAACCCTTCATCAGAAAGGATGCCGCTTAGTGACTGCAGTATGGTGACTTCATCATCAACAGCTAATATGGTTGGAAACACAGTTCTACTCCCTCGATTGTCTATTGACGATTGACGATTGAATATTGGGTCTTTCAGCCAATAGTCATTGGTCGTTAGCCAGTAACGGAGTGCCCCTGGCCCAGACCGGGATTATTGGCCTTGTAGCTTATTATAAGCCGGAGCACCAGGGCGGGTCTCAACTTTAGCTCACTTAAGGCACTTTAGCTCACTTCTCCACCGTCAATCGGTTACGCCGGAAATTCTATAATAAATTTTGTCCCCGTAGGTTGATTGTCCTGGACCCGGATGTATCCATTGTGGTCTTCAACGATAGTGCTGACAATAGAAAGTCCAAGTCCTATGCCCGTTTTCTTGGTGGAAAAATAGGGTTCAAAGAGCCGTATCTTATCTTCAGGTGATATCCCCACCCCCGTGTCACTAACCTCCAGTCGCACAATTTTAAGAATCGGATCAAAACTCATTGCCACGCCAATGGCCCCCTTTCCGTCCATAGCTCCAATGGCATTGTCAATCAAGTTTATCATAACACGCTTGATCTGCTGTCGGTCAAGATTGAGCTGTGGAATGTCCGTCTCTGAATGGATTTCAAACAAGATGCCTGGACGTCCCTCCCGGTAAAGGGCCACTGCATCTTCCACAATCTCGGGCAACCGAGACGGCTCAGGGATTGATGCTGGGAGCCTGGCAAAAGTGGAAAATTCGTTCACAAGGTTTCGTATCTGATCTACTTGATCGATTATGGTCTGGGTACACTCTTTGAAAACAGAATTATCCCTGACAATTTGATCACCATACTTCCGCATTAGTCTTTGCGCAGAAAGCTTAATAGGAGTAAGGGGGTTTTTAACCTCATGGGCTATCCTACGCGCTACCTCACGCCAAGCCGCCATCCTCTGGGCCTTCTCGATCTCCGTAAGGTCATCAAAGACAACGACCATCCCCATGTAACGATCTTTGTCGTCTTTGAGGGCCGTGACATGAGCCATGAAAGTGCGGACGGCCCTATCGATGATTATCCTAACAGGCCTTTCCACAGAGTTCCCCGGGCTATTGTCCAGTTTTTCGAGGAGGTCTTTTGCCAACCCCAGGTGTTCTGGGCTTAGAATTTTTTTGTAGCTTCGATTCAACACGTTTTCCGACTTGCACCCAAGCATCTTTTCTGCCGACTTGTTGATGGTAGAAATAAACCCTGCGCCATTGATTGAAACAACACCAGTAGAGACATTCCTTAATACTGTCGCCATGTAAAGTCGCCTTTGTTCAATCTCAAGGTTTCGTTCCCTGAGTTCCCTGGCCGATAACTCAAGTTGTTGCTTGCCTGCTCTCAAGTCACGAGTCATTCTGTTGAAGGCATTGACCAAAGTGCCCATTTCATCATCGGTGACCCCGTCTATAGTAAAGTTCATGTCTCCTTCTGCCACGCGCCGTGTTCCCTCAGCGAGTTCCTGTATAGGAATTGTCAGTGTCTTTGCCAAGTAGAATCCGAACCAGGTGGCGCAGAATATGATCAGCAAGGCCACAATGGAAAGTGTTATCAGGTGGCTGACCTGGATAGGCCATTTCATCATCTTCATTTGTTGGTATTGATCAAACCCACGGGAAATAGCGGCCATATTTTCTGAAAGGCTGGTCGGAATAACAGTGGTGACAGCTACCACACCAATGGCTTCATCCGGACCCGCATTATATGGAATGCACCCAAGGGTTCTTATTATCTCACCTGAAGGGAATCGGCCTGTCAGTGTAGTAAAGTTGACCTCGTGAAGCTCCTTTTGTATCGCATCTGCCGACACCACACTAAATGGAGTTCCTTCTAGTTCTGCATCAATAGCTACTGCCAACCGCTCTGAGTGGGTGGAATAGACCTCGATCACATGGATGTTAAAGGCCCTCTGGGCAACCCGAATATAATGGGCCATAGCTTTTCTATTTTCTTTTTTCAGCAAATTCCTGCGCATCACTTGATAAGCAATCCGTTCCAGATAGAAACGGTTGTTTTCTATGCAATGCTTATACACATACCTGCCAACATCTAAGGATTTTTCCAGAGAGTGTTCCACGGGCACGTTGAACCAGAATGCCACGCTGGAGGTTATGAACTGGATCGAAAAGAAAAACAGAAGGATGGTCGGAATCAGGGAAAGGCCGGCAAAGGCCACCACAAGCTTGGTCCGCAGTTTGGCCCCCATGACCTTTCTTCTTCGGTCATAGAGAAGCTTCACAACATTTCTGAAAACCAAGAAGATCAACAACAGCAACACAAGCATGTTGAAGTTGATGAGGATGAACATGATGACAGTATTGGAAATGGGCAGACCCGCCCCAAAGCGGACGACCCTGGTTTCCACATATGTGAGGATGCATACCACCACAAGAAGAACCAGCATAATTATCCATTCACGTTTGCGGCGATTGGCTTCTTCTTCTGATATTTTTGCCATCTATAATGCCTTGTAATTTCTACAGCTAATTTGTAAAAAATAGAACAGGTTAGGTTTGGCTGTTGTCCAAACAATTATTCCTTTCTAAAAAAGGCCCGTTTTGCGAACGACATTGAGCAAAATCCGGCCTTTTTCATAAGGCTAACCTCTTACGATTCATCAATAAACGCTTTATTCCAAACTAAAAGGGATTTGGGCATAAGCCCATTAATATATAAAATCGGTTGTGTACCAATCAGTTTCAAAATCCCACAGAAACAGGAAGAATCGAAATACGTAATGCAGATAGAATGGGAGGGTGATCTTGCTGAGTTCAGCCTTTACGCTGACCTGGTAGCGGTGGTTCTTTTCAACGGATTCAAGCTTAGCAATTCTGAGATTCTCAACTTCCGCCATGATTGTCTTGGCCTCAGACAGAGTATTGACAATGACCGGCTTGTCACTGTGTTCGCTGCGTGTAATCACAAACTCATTTTTGAGGCTATTATACTTGACGGTGTGGCGGATCTCCAATCTGGCAAGATTCTTGTCCTTCCAAAAACTTCGAACCTGGTCAAGCGAGGCCAGGAAAGTAAAGGTAGTGGGAACACCGTTTAAGATCGCCTGCTGTAAGCCCTCGGTGAAACAGCCTTGTACCCTAAAATACAATATGAGATCATCCCTGGTATTGGTGACAATGACGTCGGTTACCCTGGCATCTTTACCCCAGGCCGTGCCCGAAACCAGCAATAACAGGCAGAATGTGTATATCGAAACCCTTTTCTGCATAGACCTTTACAATAACCAACTGGGTCTTAAATTGCAAGGGATTTAAAGGAAACGTAACACTTTACGTGTATGAAAAAGATACACTCTTACAAGGGAACAAAAAGAAAGGTACTAAGGTGAGACAACAGATGCCTGTATGGTTTCCCAGCACGACTTCTGCTCTATAAATCTTTTCAGTAAGGCATGATTGAGGGCGTGCCCGGATTTGTAAGCCACGATGTGACCGATAAAGGGCATCCCAAGCAACGAAAGGTCGCCAATACAGTCGAGCACTTTGTGACGGACAAATTCGTCTTCATAGCGAAGCCCTTCCTGGTTCAATATCTTGTCCCTGTCGATCACCACGGCGTTCTCCAGGGAGCCCCCCCTGGCAAATCCGTTCTGCTTCAGATAGTTGACCTCATGCAAGAAACCAAAGGTTCTGGCCCGGCTGATCTCCTTTTCAAAAAGGCCATCGACCAGAGAAACGGTATATGACTGACGATTTACAAGTGGATGGTCGAACTCTATGGTGCAAGTGATCTTAAGCGTATCTGAGGGGTAAAGCCCGACCTTCTTGTCTTCATCTGCCATCTCAATCGGTTTCTTTACCACAAATGTATAACGCTTCCCCGACTGGGTCCTGATTCCGGCCTCTTTAATCATGGAGGTAAACGGCCCGGCGCTGCCGTCCATGATAGGGGCTTCATATGCATCCATCTCCACCAAGGCATTATCGATCCAGAGCCCGGCAAAAGCGGCCATCAAGTGTTCCACGGTTGAAACAATCACGCCATCGGTCCCAAGCGTGGTTGCGAGGCTGGTGTCAATAACGTTTCGGAAATGGGCGCTGATCAAAGGTCTGTGGGGCAGATCGATTCGAACGAATTTGATACCATGGTTGACCGGCGCGGGTTTAATAGTCAAATTAACACTTTTGCCTGAGTGAAGCCCGATGCCGACACATTGAACGGGCCGAGCCAGGGTCTGCTGATAAGCATGCATATCAAATATCCTCAAAAAATCGTTACGCGATTTCATATGGCGCGGCTACGCCACTTTAGAAATAAATTCCTATACCATAAAATGGATAGTTCGACCACTGTTTGGATTTAGCAATAAACATGCCAGATGCGAAAAAATCACCGGAAGACTTTTAGGGCATCATATAGCTTGTTGAATGCAAATAGTCAAGCAGGATTGTGAGTTCAGCTTTTCTTGATAGTTTCGTAAAAAGTCAATTTTACTCACTCCGTGAACAAAAGACTTTTTACGAAACCGTCTTTTCTTAAGGGTTCAACACTGAGCAAACAGACCTCCGTATGCATGTGTGTAGAAAGATACACACTGCAGGTAAAATTTGTGTCTTTTTTGCAACAAAGATGCTTATTCCTTGCACGCACAGCACGAAAAGCACGCAAACTCCGAATCGCGGCACCTTTCATAATTGAATTGCGCTACATAATGCTTGCCTTCGTAGTGGGTATTTGGTAAGGGCTCGGCACAAAGTCGAATCCATTGAATGTGTCATTTCGACCACGGGGAGAAATCTTGTACTTTCAGCATGTTAGATGGGACAAACTTCTCTCTGGCCCCCTTAGGTCTGAGCTACATTCGGCCTGAGCTCATGTCGAAGGCAGGGTCGAAGACAGACCGGGATGAGAGGCACCATGCATCGA
>JAUWMM010000105.1 GCA_030613145.1 Desulfobacterales bacterium
AGGGATACCGGAAAACGCGTTCAAGGATA
Source organism: Desulfobacterales bacterium (assembly GCA_030613145.1). Taxonomy (GTDB): domain Bacteria; phylum Desulfobacterota; class Desulfobacteria; order Desulfobacterales. Next base: position 30 of record JAUWMM010000105.1, read on the forward strand.
GTCAAATCCCAAATGAGGGCGTGGGGCTTGCCAGGGAAGAGTTTATCATCAATTCCCATATAGGGATACATCCTCTTGCACTCATACATTATGATGAGCTGAAGGAAAAGGCCCGGGATAATCCTGAAATTGCCGAGATCGTGAAGAAGATTGACGAGATGACTGCCACGCATCCTGACGACAAGCAAGAATTTTTTGTCAACAAGCTGGCAAGAGGGGTCGGCAGGATTGGAGCAGGCTTCTATCCGAAGGATGTCATAGTTCGCTTGTCTGATTTCAAGACCAATGAATATGCAGAACTTGTGGGCGGCCATCTGTATGAGCCCACGGAGAGTAATCCGATGATAGGGTGGCGAGGAGCCTCACGGTACTACGACGAGAAATTCAAGCCGGCTTTTGAGTTGGAATGTAAGGCTATCTTGAAAGCAAGAAATGAGATGGGTCTTTCAAATATCAAAGTAATGATTCCTTTTTGCCGCACGCCAGAAGAAGGACGACGTGTGATCGAGACTATGAAAGAATTTGGCCTTGTACAGGGTGAGAACGGCCTTGAGGTTTATGTGATGTGCGAGATTCCGAGCAACGTGATAAGCGCGGATGCATTTGCGGACGTGTTCGACGGGTTTTCAATAGGCTCAAACGACCTGACCCAGTTGACACTTGGACTTGATAGAGACTCTGATCTTGTGGCCCACATTTTTGACGAACGGAATCAAGCGGTGAAGGACATGGTAAGGCAGGTTATCCAAGTGGCCCAAAGGCGGGGTAAGAAGATAGGTATTTGCGGTCAGGCCCCGAGCGATTTTCCGGAATTTGCCACCTTCTTAGTTGAATGTGGCATAGATTCCATTAGCCTCATTCCGGACTCGGTGATCAAGACCACGCTGGCAGTGGCAGAAAAGGAGAAGGAACTGGGTATAACACCGTAACCCGGATAAACTGGAAATACGAAGCACGAAATCCTAAATCCGAAACAAATCCGAATATCAAATGTCCAAATGTTCGAAACTGTGGGTGCACCTTAAAGGCAGCCATCCTTAACTTTAGGCATTTTAGGCACTTCGAACTATAGGCACTTCAAAGGGTTAATCCCTGCAAGGGCTTTCATATAGTTTTCCCTGACGCCACCTGTCAATAAATGCCTCAGTGACTGAAATATCCATGCCCGCATCTTGCGCAGCTTCTTTAAGGTGCTTCATGGTATCATGGACTTCTTTGACCTGGTCTATCAGGGCAAAGATCTTGATACTCCGTTTTAAGCATTTTACCGCCTTTTCGTCCTGGCCAAGCCTGGTATAAGCAAGGCCCATGTAAAGCAGATCGTCTGCCATACCCTTATAAAAACCAAGCTTACGGTCGATGAGTAGGGCCTTTTCAAAAGAGGCAATAGCATCGACCGGCCTTTCGGTCTTAAGCATCAGATTCCCAAAGGCAAAGCGCAAGGAAGCCATACCCACGGGGTCAAGGCTGTCAGCCGCCTGATCCAGGCAGTTGGCAAGCACTTCTTCTGCGGCCTCATATGACCCCTGTTTGGTCAAGAGAACCCCCTTGTTTTGGAGCACCGGGATCAGCAAGGCCTTGTTTCCCCTTGCCGGCAGCCCTTGGAGGGCGTCTTCGATGACCAGTTCCGCTTTGTCCAGCCTTCCCATATGGATCAAGGCGGCCGCCTTGTTTGAAAGGGCCTTTACAGCCCCTTTTTGATTATTCGAGTCTGAATAGATGCCGTGGGCTTCATCAAAGAACGAAATGGCCTCCTCATAGTTGCCTGTTATCCTGTAAATGGTTCCAAGATTGTTCAGGCTCATGGCCACCCCATCCAACATATCAGATGCAGAGTAAAGCTCATAAGCCTTGAAGAAATATTCGAGTGATTTTCTGTAACAGCCCCTCTCGTACCACGCAAGACCCTTTTGCATTTGCTTGCCACCTGCGCTCAGATGCAGGGGGACGTGTTTTTCAGGTTTGCCCGTTGCGCAGGCAAAAAGAAGGAGCGAAAGAACAACGATGACTAGCAGGCTCGGTTTTTTCATCTCCTCAATCCTGTATCGATATCTTCACCTTTGGGCTCAGGAGGAAGGTTACCCTTTATAAGAAAACTCTTCTGAGCAGATTGCACCACCTTATCGACCTCCTCTACACCGTCTCTTATCTCTTTTATGCCATGTTTCGTCAATTTTGTTATGGCTGGAACGTCTTGGCTTCCTTTCTCTATATTTGCCACAATCTGGTTGATCGTATTTACGCTGTCTCTTATGGCATCCACGATGTCCGGAGTCTTCGCAGTGGCCTGTTCCAGGTTTGTGAGGATTCTGCTCACGTGACTTAGTTGTTCGTATATATTTTGAAGCAATTGCTCAGAAGAAACAAGTTTTCCCACGGTGCCCTTTCCTTGTTTGATGTCACGGGTGACCGCTTCTATGTTCGCCATTGCTTCAGCCATGCTGTCAAGCGAAGCGAAAAACGGCCCTTCTGGGTCCCGCATATGCTCCACGATTTCCGAGATGGCCTGAAGGCTTTTTACAATCATCTTGGCGGTCTTTTCCACCTCAAACTCTGCCAAAACGTCATCCAAAGATTTTTTTGCCTGAGACGGAATGGTTGCCTTTTCAGCAAGGGGCAACGCCTCGGGTGATCCAGGTTTTATGGATACGTATTCAGATCCTATCAAGGTCGGGCTTTCAACGGTTGCCACTGAGTCCGTTTTTATTCGAGGCGCATAGTCTTTCAGAATAGCCAATTCTACCTTTACTTTGTCACCCTCAAGCTTGACGCTTTCCACTTTGCCTATATCAGCTTTGTAAAGCTTTACTTGCGCATCCTCGCTGAGGTTATATGCCTCATCAAATACGGTATAATAAGTAATGTATGCTTTGAACCAGTCTTTTCCTCTTCCAATCATTACAACAATACTCAATAGGAGTATCATCATGATGACCATAAAGGCTCCTACAATTTTTTCTCTTGTGTCAAAACTTATTCTCATTACTTTCTTCTCTGACCCGTTCTTACTCCAAAGTACAGTAATTTCCGTTTTTTCCTAAGGCATAGCATAAGCTACGTTTACCAAAACGATACTGCATCCGGCAGGTTATGCTTCCCTTTATATCAATATTTGCCCGTCGGAAAATTCCTTTTTGAATGCTTCATCAGTGGAAAAAAATACAAAGGCAACATTCTTCTTCATCACATTCCTTAGAACCGCTTTCAGGATCTCAAAGCTCTTTGTCCTGAGAAAATCTCTTGGCCTTTCAGCTATAAGAATTTCAGGATTCTTCGAAAGCTCTCGTACAATAAGAAAGAGTCTATTTTCCTCGTGATCAAGTTCGGGAGGTTTGAAATCAAGCCCTTTTTCCAGCTCAAAGACCTTGCAGAGCTCGATGGCCTGATCGGACATCGGAATGGAAGTTGAATTTTCAAAGTAGTATCTCATCAGCATCAGATTGTCGCGCATAGAACGGTTGGTTATCAGGGTCGCATCTGGTGCAATATAGCCGACCTTTTTCTTGTAGGCAAGGAGACTTCTGTAGTCTGAGAAATCAAGTTCCTTTCCTTTGTAAAAGAACTGGCCACTCTTGGGAGGATCAAGGGTTGCCAAACCCCGTAGAAGGAGATGGGCATCATCAGGTGAATCTGTTCTAATTGAAAATGCTTCGCCCTTTGACAAAGCGAGATTGATATTTTTCAATCCGTTTCCATCGCCAAATGGTTCGAGCGTATAATCGGAGAGCCTGACTAGTTCTGAGGCCATGGTAGTAACGTCTTTGGGTTTTTATGGTTCCTTAAAATCATAAGCGATTTAATGAGAGAATATACGCGCCTTTCCATTGGGGTGAGACACAAAGTTCACTCACCTTCGCCAGGAGGCCGAAGTAGCCACATGACTACGAGCCGACTTTGCGCACCGTCGCCATAGCGGCTTTGGCGCGTCGGTGACCAAAGCACTGGCTGCGAGCCGACTTCGCCATAGTAGCCTCGGCTACGACGGCTGAACGGCTGAACGGCTGAACGACTGAAATGGCGTGGTGACCCGCCATAGCTTCGGCGAGTTCCGCCGTCCTGAAACAAAATTAAGGAGGCCTTGTGCGGAAGCCCGAGGAGGCTTCACTATAGATAAAAGATGACCGAGATAATAATATTTATAAACATGCAATAAAGAAGACATTCAATAGCTGCTTTGGAGGTTTCCGACGGGATTTGAGTTATGGCCTTCTTTACTCGAAATCCCCGGTAAAGGGACGTCACAGTGATAGTGAATCCGAAGAATATGGCCTTTACAATGCCAACGGTAATGTCAACTCCAGATATTGCCTTGCATGTTTTTTCGAGAAAATCTCCCACTGCAACATCGGTGATAGTCCAGGCAACAACATATCCGCCAAGTATGGCAACAAGATCAAAGATAAAAAAAAGACAGAATATGGCTACAGTAATACCGATAAGTCTTGGAAGACACAATAGATGAAGGGGGTCAATGCCCTGCATCTCAATCGCGTCCAGCTCCCCCAGGACCGACATATAGCTTGCCTCTATGGTAACTGCAACAGCCGAGCGCAGAATAACGATCAGTGCAGTAAACAGGGGCCCCAATTCCCGAATGATCAGGATGACGATGAACTCGGCAACTATGTTTCTGCCCTCCTCAAGCGTTCCAAACTGCTTGGTGAGCTGTATGACGATCGTGCTACCTGTAATCAATGCGATAAATAGCACAACGGGCAGGGCCTGCATAGCTGTGAAGTATATCTGCTCACAGGTGAATCCTAAGACAATCCTTTGGCCGGTTCTATGTCGTCTCAGGAGGACGCTGGCAATCCGGTTGGTAAACGCGAAGAGATCGAGCAAGTGGTTGACGCTGTTGAGCGTACGCCTTCCGATAGCTTGAACCAAGCTGCTCATATCGTTATGTGGTCGTTTAGAAAAAGACTTTAGTGCTATTGCGCCGCGAGGGTTAGAAAATTCGTGAATGACTAATTGGGAAATTAAGGAATTAGGGAATTGAGGAATTGAAGGAAGACATCCTTATTTAATTTAATTGCTAAATTCCCCAATTCGTAATTCCTAAATTTCGGCTTGTCCGGGTCAGGTCCCCATGTCCCATGAGGCCAGATATTTTCTCTGCTCACTAGTGAGGGTGTCAATGGCAATGCCCATTGATGCTAATTTTCCCTTGGCTATCATTTTATCGATCACCTCAGGTACCGGATACACTTCAACAGGAAGCGTTTTTTTCCTGTTTACCATGTACTCGATGGAAAGGGCCTGGTTCGCAAAGCTCATATCCATGACGCTGGAAGGATGTCCCTCTGCTGCCGCAAGGTTTATAAGGCGGCCGTCTCCAAGCACATTGATCCTCTTGCCGTTTTTCAAGACATATTCCATTGTGTAGGGCCGAATTTGTTGTTTTCTTTGGGCCATGCTCTCGAGTCCAGGCAGGTCAAGTTCTACATTGAAGTGCCCAGAGTTACAAACGATTGCGCCATCTTTCATGATCTTGAAATGTGTTTTGCTGATTACATTTACATCACCGGTCAAGGTACAGAATATGTCACCGACTTTGGCGGCCTCTTTGACAGGCATGACCGAATAACCGTCCATGACCGCCTCAAGGGCCCGTAATGGATCGACCTCAGTCACAATAACATTAGCACCCATTCCTCGAGCGCGCGTGGCCACACCCCGGCCGCACCAGCCGTAGCCACAAACAACAAATCTGGAGCCGGCAAGGAGGCGATTCGTCGCCCGGATAATGCCATCTATGGTACTTTGCCCGGTTCCGTATCGGTTGTCAAAAAGGTGCTTGGTGTTGGCGTCGTTTACTGAGATTATGGGGTATTTAAGCACGCCTGCAGCAGCCATACTTCTGAGACGGATAATCCCCGTGGTGGTCTCTTCGGTACCGCCCCGCACAAATTCCAAGAATTTTTTCCTTTTTGAGTGAAGTATGGAGACCAGGTCAGCTCCGTCATCCATAGTGTACATAGGCTTGAGGTCAATCACTGCATTAATATGATCATAATAGGTCTTGTTGTTTTCACCTTTAATGGCAAAGACGGGAATTCTGTCATGCTTTACTATCGAAGCAGCGACATCATCTTGTGTGCTAAGCGGATTAGAGGCACATACCCTCACTTTGGCACCACCGGCTTTAAGCGTCTGCATGAGTGCAGCCGTCTCTGTGGTTACATGAAGACAGGCCCCCAGACGGATCCCTTTTAAAGGCTTATCCCTTAAAAACCTGTCACTGATTCGCTCTAAGACCGGCATGTTTTGCTTGGCCCATTCAATACGAAGTTTGCCCTCTTTTGCCAGTTTTACGTCCTTGATGTCATATTCCATTCTAACCTTCCTTTCTATTTTCTTATTGGTCATTACTGTCATTATTCAAGTACTTTACAAACGAGTCAAGTTGCAGAGCCCGGATGTTCTTTTAACAACGACTAAGCCCTCGATTTTTTTGTCCGAGCCACCTTTTTCCTGGGCTTCTTTATTCCCGCCTTTTCTATCAGCATGTCCACCATATTGGTCTTTT
>JAUWMM010000210.1 GCA_030613145.1 Desulfobacterales bacterium
AGATGATTATAGTGAGAAAATAAGACGCAAGACAACCAGCGAACTTAAGAAAGACACGAAACTCGTTAATTTATTAAGAAACGCTGTTGAGGCATCTTCGGACGATTCTGGTTGGGCTCATCTTGCATCCGTGGGTAGTAACATTGCCAAGCAGGCACCAGAGTTTGATCCGCGAAACTATGGTTACAAAAAGTTGGGGGAACTTGCATCAGCAACAAAGCTATTCCAAATCGAAGAAAGAGCTGTTGGCGATGGACCCTCAAAGGCAATTTATTTAAAAGACAAAAGAAAGAAATAAAGAGAAAAGCTTCTAACAATGCAAATGAAGCTGACGTGAAGAAACGTACACGCTGTACATCGGTAACTGTACGGTCGTCTACCGCGCCCATGGTGTCTTCATTCGGGGATGGCCCACAGTAAGCAGTCAGGTCCTCACCGCCATCTCGGGCAAGCAGTCGGTCGACAGTATGGATGGCCATATGGCACCATCGGACATGATAGTGCAAAAATTCCCACATCTCTTTGAACCCTTCGTCATCCCACCGGTGCACCTCAAGAACAGAATTACCATGGCCCCACTTTTCACGGCCTATGGCCATGGGGATGGAACAGTCAGCCAACTGACGCTCGAGCATTACAAAGAGGTAGCAACAGGCGGCGTTGCCATGATCGTTGTGGCAAATACAGTGGTAGATCCAAGTGGGACATTGTCCAAACATTCCCTGCGTGCAGATGACGACCGGTTTCTGCCGGGTCTTACACGGCTTGCCAAAACGATTAAAGGACAAGGTTCGGCAGCAGTTCTTCAAATCAACCATGGAGGGCGTTTTGCCCGGGGGAAAACACTGTATGCCCCTTCGTCGGTTCCTATACGCGATATCGATATTGGCGGATTCTACAAGAGCGCTCTCAAATCCTTGGATATTCAGGAGCAGTGGGCAATCTTGTCAAAAGCAATCCAGCATCCACTACCAAAGGAGATGAGCGTCGCAGATATTGAGCGTATCATAACGGCCTACGCTAAAGCAGCCGCCCGAGCAAGGAAAGCAGGATTTGATATGGTGGAAATCCATGGCGGCACAGGATACCTGCCTGTTCAGTTTTTGTCTTGTCGAACCAATAAGCGAAAGGATCGATACGGAGGTGTGCTGGAAAACCGGATGCGCTTTCCCATAGAGTTGACACAAGCGATCAAAGACGCAGTGGGTTCTGATTTTCCTGTTGGCTACCGGTTTCTGGCAGATGAATGGCTCCCGGACGGATTCTCGTTGGATGAGGCGAAGGTGTTTGCACAGAGGCTGTCTGTCCTTGGCGTCGCATATCTTTCCGTAACCGGAGGAACCTATGAATCTTTTTCCCTTCCGGAAGTCGCAAAAAAATCTCATGAGCCGGGTTACATGGTCTATTTGGCTCGCCAAATAAAAGAAGTTGTTGGCCTGCCTGTTATTACAGCGGGTCGCATTGTCACACCGGACCTGGCTGAAGAAATTCTTCGAGAAAGGAAAGCAGATCTGATTGGACTTGCCCGGCCCCTTTTTGCGGACCCTCGATGGCCACAAAAGGCACGAACAGGGCAAGAAGACGCTATAGTCCATTGTGAGGACTGCGGAACATGCTTTCAGCTCATCGTTGCGGATCGCCCCGCTCTCTGCTCACAATGGGATAAGGCCAAATTGGTCAAACGAAAGGCCATGATCAAAGAGAAGCAAAATCCAACCAAGAAGATATTGGTAGCCACGGACGGATCTGAAAATGCCACCATGGGGGCAGCTTACGTAGGAGATATGTTGGCGAACCGTAAGGACATTACCGTTACCATTCTCCACATTCAAACTGAGGAATCAACGAAGAACGAAGCCGGCATGAGAGAGATGATGAATATTGCGCGGTCGTTCTTGGTAAAGGCTGGTATCCCTGAAGAGGCGATTACGATCGAGGTCCGCAAAAGAAAGGGTGGAATTGCACGTGATATATTGGACGAAATGGCTGCGGGTGGCTACGGCACGATTGTAGTGGGCCGACGAGGTATTTCTAAGGCAGAGCAATTCTTGTTTGGAAGCGTTTCAAACAAAATCGTTCAAAATGCGAAAGATTCCACTGTCTGGGTCGTCGGATGAATCTGTTGAACCGCGTAAGAAAGATCGGAATCATAGGTGGGGGGATCGGGGGGCTTTTCCTGACATCGTCTATTGTCCGATTCTGGGACAACTATCCCGACATATATATCTTTGACCCAAGGTTTGATGAAAGGGGACCAGCCCGTACCAGCCGAACATCAGGTCTTGTTTACCAGGGATGGGGCGGATCCTATGGAATTCCTCACGTTGACCCTTCGATCATCGCTCATAAAATCGATGCAATAACATTCCATAAAGAAGATCAACAGGTCCATGTTCCTGACCCACTTGGCCGCAAGATCTGTATCATTAACCGAAATCCGGTCTGGCGCGACGGACAACTCATACCCAGCATGTATCAACACATCCAGCGCTACATTTCCCAGCATGACCGAATCCACTTGTTCCCTTTTACGGTCGACGATATAGCCTTCCCTCAAGGCTCAAACAACCGTTTCATAATCTTATGCACTGATCATGACGGGAAAATACATCAAGAGGCCGTAGATGGTGTGGTCTTTACAACGCTTCCGCCTAAAATGAAGGAAACTCTTTCGAAAAGAATCCGGTATAGGCCCCCACAAACCCTGCCAGGGGCTATCTTTGACGTTTCGTTGGAAAAGGGAACATGGCTTCCAGAGTACCAGGCACTGCACAAATTCTTTGTCGGGGGCGGACAAATACATACCATCGACCTCATTCCGAGGCCGGATATGCTTACGGTCATGACGCTTGGAAAAGGGGCGACACTGCGCCGTTTGTATCGCAGTGTTGAGAAAAATCCTCACATACAGAGATACCTACCAGACAAGTGGCGAACCTGTGTCATCGAGGGGAGTGCACGGGATTTGAGCGTTCCGATCAGCCCGGCCAAGAATGTCGTTGCAGATGGCCTTGCAGGTCTTGGCGGACAAGCTTTTGGAGAGTTTTTGATCAATGGCGGCCTCTACAGCAATCTCTGGGCTGCGGAGCTTCTGGCAAAAGCACTCAAAAAAAGCGGCTTCCGCAAACAAGGCCTTGAACGCATGTATTCTGCAAAGGTGATGAAAGCACTTCGTTTCCAGAATTTCATCGGCAAATCGCTCTATCTGTTGTCGGATCGCTTTATTCTTCCTTCTTCCAGGGTTTCTTCCTTTTTCCTAAAAAGAATTATTGCGGAAAAAGAGTTGTCTCCTGAAAAGCGCCTTTTTATGCGATTTGCCTGGGACATATTGATCGGAGAAGAACCCTTCTCCCGAGTATTGGTACGGCTACTTCAAGGGTTTGCAGGAAAAACGTCTCGACCGATAGCCTCGGAATGGGGGCCGGGCCATGCCAACTAACTTACCATAAACTCAGTAGAACTTAGCGCCCTTCGGGCGGACAGATGCTGGATGCTTGATACTGGATACTGGATGTATCTTTATCCAGCATCAAGTATCCAGTATCGGTTTGCTATACATAGCCCGTCCTATGCCCATAAAATCCTTAGGTAAAAAAAGGAAATTCCTATACTATCAAGTTGTGTCCAAGGAGCCATTTTTGTCAAAAATTATTGAAATGTTTCACGCAAATAAAAAAAATGTGATAAGTTTCAACAAATCCTCAACCGGAGGTCATGCCCATGGCCAATTTTTTAAGATTTTCAATCAAGTATATGTTCCTTCCTTTTATGATCATCTTGCTTGTTTGGATAAACCCCTCTTACAGTCTTGCCGAAACTAAAAGGACACCTAAATATGTTGGGTCATTGACCTGTAAGGCCTGTCACGAGAAGGAATATAAAAGCTTTGTGACCCATGCAAAAAAGAGCACATCTTTTAGGAGCATTGAGAGGGTTAAAAAAGAGCTAACGGAAAAGGAGATAAAAGGTTGCTATTACTGCCATACGACCGGATATGGCAAACCGGGTGGTTTCATAAGTCTGGAAAAGACGCCTCATTTGAAAAATGCCGGCTGTGAGGTGTGTCATGGTCCCGGGGAATTTCATGTGAAGGAAAAGGATCCCTCCTATATAAAGAGGTGTTTGACCGCAGAAGACTGTGAGGTCTGTCACACCTCGGAAAGGGTCAGGGCCTTCAGATACAAACCCTTGATTCACGGGGGCGCACATTAATCCGTTAATAATCAATTTCGTGCTTTTTATGGCAGAAAACAAATTCGAAATGCGAATACCCGCCTGCCAAAGCCACGTACGGCATGCATCTTATATGCTAGCATCTTTGGCAATGGCGGGCAGGTCGAAATCCCTGGCCCAGACCTGGTTTTGCTGGCTCAACAGCTTCTTGTGGGTACGTCGCGCCAGGGCAGGCCGAAACAAACTTTCAATTTTCAAAATCCAAATGACCAAAACTCAACCCACAACCATAATTATCTCAAATAGCTTAGATTCCATGTTTTGAACATTCGAACATTTGTATTTTGGATTTGTTTTGAATTTCGATATTCGATATTCGTATTTTCCGGCTTGTCCGGGTTGGGGTTCATGTCTTTT
>JAUWMM010000317.1 GCA_030613145.1 Desulfobacterales bacterium
GGGCTTGTTCTTGGTTTGATCCTGCGATTGTTTTTTGCCGGGGTCCAGTTAGGGGGGCAGCTCATCGGGTTTCAAATGGGATTTGCTATTGCTAACGTTCTTGATCCCGTGTCAGGGGCGCAGGGTTCTATTTTGGCCATGTTAGGTTACTGGGTTGCCATTTTGTTTTTTTTGCTCCTGGATGGCCACCATATTTTACTAAAGACGCTGGTTGAAAGCTTCTCTATTATCGAGGTAGGGGCATTGGGTGTGCATGATGGGCTCTTTGGCAGGATGTTAGAGGTTTCAGCGGATATGTTTGCTATGTCCATTAAAGTAGGCGCTCCGGCCATTACTGCGCTACTTTTGACAAGCGCTTCATTTGGAATCATTGCCAGGGTGGCGCCACAGATGAACATCCTTATTGTTGCCTTCCCGATAAAAATAGTTGTTGGCCTGTTCTTTTTTGGCCTTTCATTGGAGGTCCTCCTTTGCTTCATGAAACGGTATCTTGTGGAATTTGAAGGTGTGTTGAGGATCGTAATGAATTTGATGAGGGTGTAAGCATTGGCAGAAGGTGATTTCCAGGACAAAACCGAAAAACCAACCGGCAAAAAGCGGTCTGAGGCAAGAAAAAAAGGACAGGTTGCAAAAAGCCGTGAGGTGAGCTCCGTGGCTGTGCTCTTGGCCGGGCTTTCAACGCTTTATCTGTTTGGCTCCTTTATGTACGGTCACATAAGGTCCGTGATGAGAAAAAGCTTTTCCATGGTCTCACACCCCACTTTGGACTTGTCGGGGATTTTGGTTCTTAGCCAGGATGTCGTGCAAAGCTTTATCATAATAGTGGCCCCGGTGATGGCAGCCGTGGTCATAGCTGCTGCCCTATCGAATTTCCTTCAGGTGGGTGTGATGTTTACCTTTGAGCCGGTTATTCCGAAGTTTTCCAAGATAAGTCCCCTCAAGGGCTTGAAGCGGCTCTTTTCCAAACAATCGTTTATGGAGCTGTTTAAGTCCGTGGCAAAGCTTGTGATAGTTGGTGTCATCGCCTACTGGACAGTTAAAGGAGAGATGGACCGGTTTTTGGACCTTGGAGGGATGAGCGTCGCGGCGATCGCTTTATATATCTTAAAGGTCATCTTGAAAATCTTTCTCCGGGTTTGTGTGGTTATGGTCTTTCTGGCTGTCCTCGACTATGCTTTTCAGAAATGGCAGTTTGAACAGCAATTGAAAATGACCAAGCATGAGGTCAAAGAAGAATTCAAGCGGAGCGAAGGTGATCCGCTCATCAAATCAAGGATCAGAAGGATTCAACTGGAGATGGCCAGAAGACGCATGATGCAGGAAGTGCCCAAGGCCGACGTCGTGGTGACAAACCCTGTCCGTCTCGCTCTGGCCATTAGGTATGACCGTGCTGTCATGAACGCGCCGGAGGTTGTAGCCAAAGGATCGGAACTTGTAGCCGAGAGGATTAAGGCGCTGGCTAAAAAGCATGACATACCTATCGTTGAAAACAAGGGATTGGCTCAAGATCTCTACAGAATTGTTGAGATTGGCAGTGAAATACCTTCTGCTTTATTTCAAGCGGTGGCTGAGGTTCTGGCTTATGTCTACAGGCTAAAGGGCAAACTGGGATAGTAACCGTTTACTGGTTCAGTGTTCAGAGGTTCAAGGTTTACCCCGTTAAACAGGGTTCCCTTCGGGACACGAAGTGTAATGTTTTCAAGCCGTCAGGCGCAACCGTGCGCCAACTTTAACAGGGTGAACTCTGAACGTGTGAACGCTTAGAGGGGGATTTCGTGGCAACGGCAGGAGAAGGGACTCTGCAGAACACATTTTTTGGAAACAGCAGCGATTCCGTCATGGCCCTCGGCGTGGTGGCCGTTTTGATGGTCATGATCATACCTCTGCCCCCATTCCTACTGGACTTTCTGTTGGCCCTTAATATCACTATATCCATTATTGTTATTCTGATGGCCATGTATACGGTTAAGCCTTTGGATTTCGCCATATTTCCATCCCTTCTGTTAGTAACCACACTGTTCAGGCTCTCATTGAACGTGGCTTCCACAAGGTTGATACTGCTCCACGGAAACGAAGGTGGATTGGCTGCAGGGAAAGTCATCAAGTCATTTGGGAGCTTTGTTGTTGGCGGCAATTACGTTGTGGGGCTGGTTATTTTCATCATCCTGGTCATCATCAATTTCGTTGTCATCACCAAAGGCTCCGGGCGAATCGCTGAGGTGGCTGCACGTTTTACCCTTGACGCAATGCCCGGGAAACAGATGAGTATTGATGCGGATCTGAATGCCGGCCTTATAGATGAGAATGAGGCCAGAGAGCGCCGGGCTCTTGTGGCAAGGGAGGCCGAGGTTCACGGGGCCATGGATGGCGCAAGCAAGTTTGTTCGGGGAGATGCCATCGCAGGGATAATCATTACATTCATTAACATCATTGGTGGTTTTGTCATCGGGGTCCTTCAAAAGAAGATGGCCGTTATCGTGGCAGCGCAGAACTACACGCTCCTTACGGTGGGTGACGGGCTGGTGACTCAAATCCCCGCTCTTATCAT
>JAUWMM010000250.1 GCA_030613145.1 Desulfobacterales bacterium
GCGCCGCAAAGGAACACATGGCGCTGGAACGTGGCAGTTTCCAGGTGGGCACTTGCAGTACGGAGAGTCTGTAGAGGAATGTGCACGGCGTGAATTGCGAGAGGAAACAGGGCTACTGCTTGAGGAAGTCCACCTGGGTCCTTACACTAATGACATCTTCGACGAAGCGCACTGTCACTATATCACCCTGTATGCTGTAGGCGACTCGTTAACCGGCGATGCGGAACTACGCGAACCAGACAAATGTGAAGAGTGGACCTGGTTTGAATGGTCGAGTTTGCCACGGCCACTATTTTTGCCTATTCAAAATCTCCTTAAAGTGGGTTATGACCCGTTTGCAACAGACATGTTACCGTAAGACTTGTAAGCGAACCTACAGTTTACCCGCGACGTTCGGTGGAGTAGAAAATATATAAAAATAAATGGGGAGATAATATTGGATATCCTGATATGGAATCACCAGTTAACGCATTCAGAACAGATAGGATTGAAACAGATGAAATTGTAAAATGGATTGAGTGATAGGACGCCGGAAACAGCGCGGTTCAGCCTACACGGACTGTTGCCCTGACTCACATTCAGTATTTAGGCTCATTCCGGATGTTCTTTGAGACTGAAAATCAAAAGCCTTGGAGGATTTCCGCTTAGAATAAGGAGTTTAAGGATGGAAAAGGAAAGCCTTAATATTCTCATTGGCGGGGAAGCGGGCGGGGGTCTTGTCACAATTGGACAGATACTTGCAAAAAGCCTTGTCCGTAAGGGCTATTCTATCTTGGTTACGCAGGATTACCAGTCCCGTATTCGTGGTGGCCATAATACTTTTGGGATTAGAGTCGGCATAGAGAAGATTTTAGCCCCTAAGGAATCCATTGATCTCCTGATTGCTCTAAATGAAGAGACTGTATGGCTTCATAAAGAGGAACTGTCTCATGGAGGACGGGTGATTGTGGACGGTGCCTACTGTATTGGCGATATTGTGTGTGTTGAAGTCCCTTTCAGTCAACTGGCCGATAAAAGGTATGTAAATACGGCTGCCCTCGGGGTGGCATGTTCACTCCTGGGGTTAGACGAGATTTTAGTGGCCACAGCCCTGAAGGACTATATCGGCAAAAAAATAACAGAGGTCGTAGAGACCAACCTTGATGTTCTTAGCAAGGCTTACAGATGGGGGGGCGACCAATCTCCTTCGGTTTCAATAAAATTGAAACCTGTTTCTAAGCCTGAAAAGCGGTTGATGATAAACGGGAACGAGGCCATCGCTTTGGGGGCCTTTTCTGCCGGGGTCAAATTCTGCGCATTCTATCCCATGACTCCGGCAACGTCCATTGTAATGTATCTTATAGCCCACGCCAAAGGCATGGGGATCGTTGTGGAGCAGGCAGAGGACGAGATAGCCGCCATAAATATGGCTATAGGTGCCTCCTTTGCAGGAGCATCGAGTATGCTCGCGACTTCCGGTGGAGGGTTTGCATTGATGACCGAGGGTGTCAGTCTTGCCGCCATGACAGAGACGCCCATTGTTATCGTGGTTGCCCAGCGCCCTGGACCTGCAACCGGCCTTCCCACTCGAACCGAGCAGGGGGACCTGGAATTCGTTCTGCATTCAGGTCACGGGGAATTCCCACGGGCCGTTTTTGCACCGGGATCTATTGAAGAATGTTTTGATTTAACCCGGCGAGCCTTTGAATTGTCGGAGCGTTATCAGGGCCCGGTTTTTCTTTTGACAGACCAGTATCTGGCCGATTCCTACCGGGCTGTGGACACCTTTGATATTAAGAACCTTCCCCAATTCGGTCCAAGTGATGTAGCCAAGGTTTCCGACACACCCTACAATCGCTACCAGATCACAGAGAGTGGAATCTCTCCAAGGCTTCTGCCTGGCTTGACTCAGCATCTTGTGGTAGCGGATAGTGACGAACATACTGGCGATGGTCATATTACTGAGAATCTTTCCGTACGTAAACAGATGGTTGAAAAACGACTAAGAAAAGGCAGAGGAATCCTTGAAGAAGTGATTCCTCCGGAAAGATCAGGGGAAGCGCGCCCGGACCTGCTGATCGTCTCATGGGGATCGAGCCGGGGAGCAGTACAGGAAGCAGCCTCCATGCTTAGAGGAGAAGGACTGAGTGTATCCATCCTTCACTTTTCACAGGTCTGGCCGCTGCAGCCCTCCCAGTTCTTAAACACCCTTCATGAAGCAAGGGAGGTCGTTTGCGTGGAAGGCAATGCAACGGGACAATTTTCAAGGTTGATCGGGCGGGAAATCGGATTCCAAATCCCTAAAAGGGTGTTGAGGTATGACGGGTTGCCCATAACACCGGAATATATCCGCCTGCAAATAAAAAAGATTGGGACACGGGGGAAGTGATATGGTTACCATGGATGATTACGGACAGTATGATACGGCCTGGTGCCCTGGGTGTGGAAACCATGCCATTCTTGAGGCGGTCAAGCGGGCTCTTGTGTCAAGCCAATTGAAGCCCTCCAAGATTTTGTTTGTTTCAGGAATCGGGCAGGCTGCTAAAGCCCCTCACTATCTGAATGCAAATCTCTTTAACGGTCTTCACGGTAGGTCCCTTCCTGTAGCCACAGGCGCCAAGCTTGCCAATCCTGACCTTGTCGTCGTTGTGGAAAGCGGTGATGGGTGTAACTACGGTGAGGGAGGCAATCATCTGCTTGCGGCCATTAGAAGGAACATTGATCTGACTCTCCTTGTTCATAACAATCAAATATACGGTTTGACCAAGGGACAGGCAAGTCCCACGTCAGGGGAGGGGTTTGTTACCAAGGCTCAACCCGACGGTATGATGTTGTCCCCATTCAATCCCGTGGCTGTAGCCACTGCCATGAAAGCAAGTTTTGTAGCCCGTGGTTTTTCCGGAAATACTGACCAGTTGTCAGATCTTATTAGTCAGGCCATTAACCACCGAGGTTTCGCACTTGTAGACATCCTCCAGCCCTGTGTCTCCTTCAACAAGGTGAACACCTACGCATGGTATAAGGAGAGATGCAAGCCCCTGCCACAAGAATATGATCCCACAAGTCATGAAACGGCCCTGAAGGTGGCCTTTGAGTGGGAGGACCATATCCCTATCGGCCTTATATATAAAAATGACAGACCATCCTATGAAGAACGCATACCAGCCCTTAGAGGGGGTCCCCTCATCCAAAGGACGGTTGACAGAAAAAGGCTTCACAATATCATGGAAGGTTATTTTTAATAGGGACGAGTATGTTCTAATAAAAATAAGAGGGGAGATAATAATGGACGCTATTGAGTGTATCAAAACAAGGATGAGCATACGAAGATTCAAACCTAAACCTGTTCCAAAGGAGGTGCTCTTGGAGGTAATCAATATTGCCAAATGGAGCCCTTCATATAAAAACAGCCAACCATGGGAAGCCGTAATACTTTCAGGTGATAAAAAAGAGGCGCTATCAAAGATGCTGATCGAACTTCTAAAAAATGGCACAAAGCCATGTCCTGATCTGCCAGCCCCTGAATCATGGCCGTCGGCTGAGGCTGCAAGAATTGATCATCTTTTCAAAATGCGCTCTACAGCTACCGGCATCGATATGAATGATCCTGAAAATTTAATAAAAGCAAAGAAAGCAAATTTCAGTTTCTATGGTGCACCGCATGCCATCTATCTATTCCAGGATGCCTCTCTGACTCCATGGTCCCTGTTTGACTTGGGATTGTTCGCCCAGAGTCTAATGCTTTCCGCACATGCCAACGGCCTCGGTACTGTTCCCCAAGCGTTTGCAACCGATTATGCTCAGGACATAAAGAGATTTCTTTTCATTCCTGAAACAAAACGCCTCGTTCTTGGTATATCAATTGGATATCCTGATATGGAATCCCCAGTTAACGCATTCAGAACTGACAGGGTTGAGACGGATCAAATTGTGAAATGGATTGAGTAAGACA
>JAUWMM010000156.1 GCA_030613145.1 Desulfobacterales bacterium
ATGTCATCCGTAAGATCTATTAGAATTTCCTCTATGTCCTTTGCAGAGTGGATACGGTTTGTAATGTCCAAGAGCCTATCCCCGTGGCTCAAGTTTTGCTCTGCAGCAAGCCCCTTTGCGGCTTTGTTGGCAGTTGCCTGCATTTCTGACATCTCTACTGCGACCATGATAGGTCAAGCCTCCATTTACAAGGCATTTTGCACAAATCTATGTGCAACCTACCCGTCTGTAGGGGGTTCTTTGTCCCCCAAAAAATACAACCTGTATAATTTCTTGGCCCCGCCGGCTATCAGGAACACAGCAATAAAGTATCGCGCAAAGTTCAAGAAGGTAGATCCCAGCGATGAGCTAATGGCATATGGTTCTCTGACGCAAAGGAGAACTCCCATTGCAATTAAAGCCACACCCCATATAGTTTGTGGCAGGTTGCGTCGGTCCAGGGCCATATTAATGGGCTCCTTCCTTCGTTTCGGACTTTTGACCCCAAAACATTAAATATAATTTATTATACCATAACGATATTGTCAAATTTTCCCTAGAAGCCATTTCAAAACCCCATCTATTTAAATCTCTTCGACCTTCAAGACAAGGTGATCCACGCCTGTCACGCGGATCTTGGTGCCTGCCTCGATCGGTTCCGCAGCCTCAGCGTTCCAAAGTTCCCCATGGACAAAGACTTTGCCTGCAGGGGCAAGTCTCTCCTTGACTACTCCGACCTCCCCGATTAACCCCTTGTTGCCGGTCCTGGGTTTGGATATCTGGGAGCGAAATACTAGGCTGGCCACGACTACAAAAAAGCCGGAGACCATAATAACTGTCGGAATCAATACACGCAAAGATAGACGTAACTCGGGTCCCCCACCCTCAAACAGCATCAAGGACCCCAGAAAAAGCGAGATGATGCCACCCAGGCTCAGAAGACCGTAGCTGGTTATTTTCATCTCGAGAATAAAGAGGATAAGAGCAATGGCAATCAGCAAGAAACCTGCGTAGTTGACCGGAAGTGTCTGAAAGGCAAAAAAGGCCAAAATAAGGGAAATGGCCCCAATAACGCCCGGGAAGATAGCGCCGGGATGGGAAAGTTCAAAATATATTCCGGCCATGCCGATCATCATGAGAAGATAGGCAATGTTGGGATCACTCAAGGTTTTAAGGATCTTGTCCCTGAGGTTTTCCGTTAGAATTACCCGCTTGACTCCTTTGGTGCGTAATGTTCCTTTCTCCTTTAATTTTCGACCATCTATCTTTTCAATGAGATCGTCCAAATCCTTGGCAATGAGGTCAATAACCTTGAGGTCCAGGGCCTCTTTCTCTGTGACCGAGACGCTTTCACGAATAGACTTTTCAGCCCATTCGCTGTTGCGACCCCGCTTTTCTGAAATACTCTTGGTATAGGCCACCATGTCATTGACGACTTTTTCGGCCATAGCCTTGTCCATCTCCTTTTGCCCGAGGTTTACGGGATGGGCTGCACCAATATTGGTGCCAGGGGCCATGGCCGCAATGTCACTCGCAAGGGTTATCATCACACCGGCAGAGGCAGCCCTCGCCCCGCTCGGCGAAACATAGACCACCACAGGAATCTCAGAGGCCAACATGGCCATGACGATTGAACGCATTGAAAGGGCCAAGCCTCCGGGAGTATCGAGTTGGATTACAATACAGCCTGCCCCTTCCCTGGAAGCCTTTTCCATACTTCTTATGAGATACGCTGCAAGGCCTGGATTGATAGTGCCTGATGCTTTGACCACATAGACCTCTCCTCTATCGGCATGGACGGCAAGGGGGAAACCGCCGACAAGCACGGCAGTCAACACCATTCCTATAATAGCACTTCTAAGCCTTTTCATATGCCTCCTGTAGCTTTTGCATATCTTCCCAAACATCACGCTTCTTGGACGGATTTCTCAGGAGAAAGGCCGGGTGATATGTAGGAAGAAGATGAATACCTTCATAGGTATGAAAGTGCCCCCGCAATTGTGAAATGGGCGTTTTGGTTCCAAGGAGTGTCTGGGCCGCAAAGGTGCCTAGGGCACATATGAACTTGGGTTTTATGGCCTTCAACTGCCTGTGTAGAAAAGGGATGCAGGCGCCGATCTCGTCCGATTCAGGATTTCGATTTCCTGCGGGGCGGCACTTTATGATGTTGCAAATATAGACATCCTCTCGGGTCAATCCTATGGCCCGGAGTATCCTAGTAAGGAGCTGACCTGCCTGACCCACAAACGGCAGGCCCTGAATGTCTTCTTCGTAGCCTGGGGCTTCGCCTACCAAGACAAGCTTTGCCCTGGGATTTCCGGCTCCAAAAACGATATGGTTGCGCCCTTTGTGGAGTATACACCTGTGGCAGTTGCCGAGATCGTTTTGGATCATGTCCAGGGTTTCGGTCATGTTCTCTTTGAACCGGTCGTCTAAGGTCCTAAGAGAGTTTTCAGACAAGGCCACGCCTGCAAACCCCAACCCCTTCATGTATTTGAGATAGCCCTTGACATCCTCGATAATTTCAGACAAGAGCCGGGCGGATTTGTCACTATACGGTTGAATAGATTCTGTCATGTGTGCCGATCCCTTATACTTGATACTTGATAGTTTCGTAAAAAGTCAATTTTACTCACTCCGTGACCATTTTGGGCGCACTCAAGATGTTCAGCTAAAATGCTAAAACTCGGGCTAACGCCCTCAAACAGTTAGCATTTCTTAACGCTGAACATATTGAGTGCTTTTTTCCCAAAATGCTCAATGTCATTCGCAAAAGACTTTTTACGAAACCGTCATACTTGATCCTTGATACAGGATCCTGGATCCTCGATACTGGATAATGCCTACTGGCCACTCACCACTGACCACTGACAACACTCACTTTTTCTCGCCTTCGCCAGAATGCCCCGTGCGGAAGCACGGGGATGAATGGCGTGGTGACCCGCCATAGCCTCGGCGAAGGCGGGTTTATTGCTTCGGCGAGTTCCGCCATCCTGAGACACAGTCAGGATGCCCTTTGCGGGAGCACAGGGAGGCTTCACTTAATCTCCAACACCCTGTCCAATATAATATCAGCAAGGTCCTCCTTGTCCATAACCGGCAGATCCTCGGCGCGGCCGTCTCTGTAGAAAAGGGTCACCTGATTGGTGTCTGAACCAAAACCTGAATCAGCCCGTCCGATGAGGTTGGCAACAATTAGGTCTAAGTTCTTTGCGGTTAGCTTGGCACAGGCATTTTCCCGAAGGTTCTGAGTCTCTGCTGCAAAACCAACCAAAATCTGACCCGTCTTGTTTTCTCCCAGCGCCTTCAAGATGTCAGGGGTCTGTTCAAGGCGTAAAGGCTGCGCCATCTGATCCTTTTTTACCTTATGTTCAAAAAGACCGGCGGACCTCCAGTCTGATACCGCAGCGGCCTTTACTATAATCGTGGTTTGTTCCACATGGTCCATCACTGCCTTGAACATCTCTTCAGCGGTACTTACTCGGATTACCTTGACACCCTGAGGGTCAGGAAGCGCAGTGGGGCCACTAATCAATACGACTTCAGCCCCCCGTCGCCTGGCAACACGCGCAATGGCGTGTCCCATTTTGCCCGAAGAAGGATTGCTTATGAACCTGACGGGATCGATTGGTTCCTGAGTAGGTCCGGCAGTTATTAGGATGCGCTCTCCGGCCAGATTGTAAGTACACAACAGGGAACGAAGATCCTCTGCTATTGTCTCGACATTTGGCAGCCGGCCTGGACCCTCGTGGCCACAGGCCAGTGACCCGGTCTCGGGACGGAGCACCTTGATGCCGGCTTGCTCAAGCCTCACCATGTTATCCTGAACCACACGATTTTCATACATGCGAACGTTCATGGATGGACAGACCAGGATTGGCGCCCGAACCGACAAGACAAAGGTGGTCAGGGGATCGTCTGCAATCCCATAGGCCATCTTGCCAATGATATTGGCAGTGGCCGGCGCAATGACGACAGCATCCGCCTTGTCTGCCCATTCAATGTGTCGAAAGGGGGCATCTTCTTGCCGGCCGAACATGCGTGTCCATACCGGGTGACCTGAAAGGGCCTCAAAAGTGAGAGGGCCAACAAACTCCTGGGCGCTGCCGGTCATAATCACCCGGATTTGAGAGCCGGACTTAACAAGGGTTCTTAGAAGCTCCACGGCCTTGTATGCAGCAATGCCGCCGCAAACACCCAGGACAATCTGTCTATCTTTCAATGGATTTGCCACGTTCTTTTTTTCTATCGGGAACTCATGATTGATGGTCTCGTAAAAAGTCGGATTTGCTCAATGTTCTTCGCAAAATGACCCTTTTTCAGAGACTTATAATATTTTATTTTATCAATGTCATGAAATATAGTCAAGCATCACAATTATTGAAGCTGAAAGCTGAAAGTTGAAAGCTCAAAGTACAGAAATGATCAACGATTCAAAATTGAGTCTATCAATCCTTATTCTCATGGGCACATTTTATTGAAAGATTCCCTTTCAGCTATTCACACTTCCATGCTAGACAGCCTCTCCAGGCCCAGCCGCATGGGCCAGAACACGGCCAATACATTGATCACAGCCGCCAATAAAAAGGAAAGAGTGATCCACACCCAGTGGGCCAGAGGTATTGCCTCCCCGCGAAGCCTGGCCATAAAAATTGTGTAGACGGAACCCGCCTCCAGGACGATGATTAATCCGATAAAACCCATACACAGGAACATAAAGAGCAAGCCGCCAAACCCAGTGGCCACCTGCGCCATGTTCTCAAGACGAAAATTAGGGTAGGCAGCACCCAAACCCACACCCATGGCCGTGATACCAAATACCATGAAAAAGACAGTGATTGTGGAAAGTCCCATCATAAAGGGGGTCACCGAGAGCAACTTGTTTGAAAGCACGACAAGTGTTTCAGATAAGATGAGCAGAGGTCCCAGGTACGTCCAGAACTTCACCCAAAGGAAGGTCTTCAGTGGGACGGGTGCCGACCTTATTATCCAAAAGGCCTGTCCCTCGATACTTACAGCGGGGAATACAAATCGTACAGCAATGGCGGCAAGCACAAAACCGGCCAGGCCTATGTTCAAAAACGACAGGATGTTTTGGAGATAGAAGGTTTTGATCGGAGACTTGTCTAAAGGCAGCACCTTGAAGTTATAAAGATAGACGACGATGAGGGCCAACAACAAAAAGAGCTGAGACCACTGGGTGTTATCCCGAAAGAAGGTCTTTATGTCTTTCGAGAAAAGTGCGCTGATCCTGCCGGAAATCGGCAGAGGCAGCTTCCGATAATTTCCAAAGAATTTTCTGCTCCGCAGGGCCCGGCAGGCCACCTGGGCCTTTGAAACGCCTTTGAAATAAAAGATACGAGCGAGCTTTACCTCGAGAAAAACCAAGGACAAAGCCCCGGTCGTAGAAAGCCCCAAATAAAACAAGGCCTTACCGCTCTCGTCCGTCAGGACAGGCCATAAGGTCTCGAGTATCCATGTGGTAGGTAGAAACGGAGAACCTGGGGCCTCTAGAGACCTGAGATAACCAGCCAGGGTAGCCAGGGCGGTCGGGTCTACCAATCTTTCCGGTCTCATGAATCGAAACAAAAAATATAACAGGATGACCA
>JAUWMM010000261.1 GCA_030613145.1 Desulfobacterales bacterium
CAAAATCTGATCAGGAGTCCGTGGATAATTATTATGGAATCAAGCCGGGTGCCCGTCTTGAGGTATTCTTAGGCGTCGATGTGGCTGCAGTCAGCACCAACATTGTGCTCATGGACGCCAAAGGGCGAGTTGTGGCCAAGCAGTATCTGTACATCCGTGGGGAACCGGTTGAGACCGTACGGGCCGGGCTTGAAGAGATGGCCATGCGGGTCGGCCCCGGTGTTTGTGTTTGCGGTGTAGGTGTAACCGGAAGCGGGCGTTATTTTGTTGGTGATTTTGTGGGGGCGGATGTTGTGATTAATGAGATCTCGGCCCAGGCACGTGCAGTCCTCCATCTGGACCCGGAGGTTGATACCCTTATTGAGATTGGGGGCCAGGATTCCAAGTACATCAGGTGTGAACAGGGGCGAGTCGTTGATTTTGAGATGAACAAGGTTGGTGCTGCAGGGACCGGCGCCTTCCTCGAGGAACAGGCCGGCCGTCTGAAGGTTCCGATTCGGGGGGACTTTAGTGATCTTGCCCTTGCCTCTAAGACACCGGCCGACCTTGGTGCACGGTGTACGGTATTCATGGAATCGGACCTCATTCATTACCAACAGGCGGGCTATAAGCTGAGTGACCTGGCGGCTGGGCTCTCCTATGCCATTGCCCATAACTATCTCGAGAAGGTGGTCGGAACAAAGAAGATCGGCAGGCGCATCGCATTCCAGGGGGGTGTGGCCGCCAACCGAAGCGTGGTGGCTGCTTTTGAAAACATCCTGGGCAAGCCCCTGACTACCTCTGAGCACCACAATGTCACAGGTGCAGTGGGTGCGGCATTGGCGGCCAGGGACCGCAGCCCCGCCTCCACCCGTTTTGCAGGATTTTACCTAAAAGATCGCCCGTATGAAGTGAAAACCTTTGAATGTCAAAAATGCCCGAATCTTTGCCGGGTTCATCAGATCTATATAGAGGGCAAGCTCTGTTCATATTATGGCAGCCTATGCGGCCGGTATGAAAAGGTGTCTGATCGTGCCCTGTACAGCCACCTGCCGGATCTGTTCGCTGAGCGCGATACTCACCTCATGGAAGGCTTTGATGAGGAAAACGGAGTCGGCAAGGGATCAGGCCCGGTCATAGGTATTCCCAGGACCCTCACCATCTATGATTATTTTCCTTTCTGGCGTGCCTTTTTCAAGACCTTGGGTCATCCTGTGGTGCTTTCAGACAGGACGAACAAGCGCTTGGTTCAGGAAGGATTTTCCTATGTTCCATCTGAAACCTGCTATCCTGTTAAGACCGTATATGGCCATGTATGTGATCTCATGTCCAAAGGTGCGGAAAGGGTGTTGCTGGCATGCGAAATGGACCACAGGCAACCCGGTGACAAGGGGCTCCGCAGTTTCAATTGCCCGTATATCCAGTCCATGCCGTATATGGTACAGGCAACAATGGGTTCTATGGTGAGATTACTTTCACCTATTGTGCAGCGAAGCCTTCCCAGGCAAGAGACTGATCGTGCACTCATGTCACTTGGAAGGTCCCTTGGGCATCGTTCAAAAAGTATTAGGCAAGCCTCTGCGGCAGCCCATGGTGCCCAAGATCGCTTTGACCGTTGGCGCCGAAAGCGCGGAAAAGAGATTCTTTCTTCCATGGACTCCGACCAGCGGGCCATAGTCTTGCTGGGCAAGTGTCACAATATCTATGACGAGGGCTTGAACCTGCATCTTGCCAGGAAGCTAAGACGCACCGGGCATCTGACCATACCTTACGACATGCTTCCCATAGATGACGTGCAACTGCCTGCGCACTATGACAACGTGGTTTGGAAGAATACCCGTGATCTTATGAAGGCCATCTTGCTGATAAGGGGAAATGAGCGCCTCTTTCCGGTGGTGCTGACAAACTTTGGGTGCGGGCCGGATTCTTTTTTTATGAAATACATGGAGGCCGAGATTGGTGGTAAGCCACACCTGATCCTGGAAGTGGACGACCACACAGGTGACGCAGGGATGGTCACACGAATTGAGGCATTTCTGGATACCCTTAATGTACCACGCAGGCAGCCACAGCCATCACCCTGTCCGCTCAATCTGGTGATCAAGGGAAAGTCAAGGCATCTGGACCCGTTGTCTCCGAACCCGACCGTGATGCGGCGACTAGAAAATCGGGTTATCTATTTTCCATACGTATCCCTTGCCTTTTCTTCTGTTGTCCCGGCTGCCCTGGAGGCCGTGGGCCTGGAGGCAAGGGTGCTACCAAGACCGGATGACGAGACAGAATACCTTGGCCGGCAGGTTACTTCCAGCCGCGAGTGTCATCCTTTTATAGTTACCTGTGGTGAATTTGTGAAGATGACCCGCCAGCCGGGGTTTGATCCAGATCGTAGCGCGGTTTTGATGCAAAACTACGATGGGGCATGCAGGTTTTCTCAATATGGTATCGGACATGCTGATCTTTTCAGGCGTATGGGGCTGCCCCAGATCCCAGTCATTGCCCCGCTTACCTCTACCCGCTTTGATGAGTTTTCCGGCCTCTTTGGCATGCGCTTTACCATGGCGCTGTGGCAAGGATGGGTGGCTTCTGAGGTGCTGGAAAGGCTCAGGCTTCATGTCCGTCCTTACGAGGTAAAGCCTGGAGAGGCTGATATGGTATATGAAGCTGGGATCCGGGATATAGCCAAGGCCGTGGCGCAGCCTGACGGGAGAAGATGGGGGCACAGCGCGGTACTAGTAGCCCTGAAGCGGGCGTTGAAGGCTTTAGGGGGTGTTCCTGTAGACCGATCAGAGAAGCGTCCCACCATAGGCATCGTGGGAGAATTCTACACGGTCTTAAACACCTGGGCCAACCATGACCTTATTCGAACCCTTGAAAGCCTTGGTGCTGAGGTAAAGATACACGGGCTTACAGTATTGAATTGCTACTCGCTCTTTTCCGACCACTACTATGTCAGAAACCGACTAAGAGATAGAAAGCCGATCTCCGCTCTCTACTACCTGGCGCGCAACAAGTGGATAAAGTCTTGGACAAACCGTATGGAAGGGTGTTTGGATAAGGAACTTCGGCCATTTGGCATCCTTGACTTTTCCACTATACAGAGGGAGTGCAAAGACTTCATTAATTATGATATCGACCCAATCCTGGCTACCTTTACTACCCGTGTTCGGCGCTTTGCTGCTGAGGGTATATGCGGCATCTGCAACCTGTTTGTGCTCAACTGCATGCTCGGCAACATCACGGTGCCGATCTTTAAAAACGCCTTGAAAGATTGCAACGGCTTTCCCATGCTGACGGCTGTATATGACGGCCAGAAGCAAACAAACATGCTCACACGCATAGAGGCCTTCATGCATCAGGCCAGGCTATACCAGGAACGATCCAGGGAGAGAGGGAGAGAGTTTAAAATTGACGATTGACGATTGATTATTGGGAATTGTATAAAAAATGAACAATCGACAATCTTGACGGTCTCGTAAAAAGTCGTCACTTCGGTGAAAACCGGAGTCCAGAGCCTTTATAACTATCTGAATAAACTGGATTCCGGCTTTCGCCGGAATGACAGAAAGAGGTGTTTTTCGACTTTTTACGACACCATCAACACTGAGCCGGCGCGAGGCATGTGTTTGAGGCCTTTGAAAAACTCTCATTGTTTCATTGTCCTAATATTGTGTGCTGCCAGTTGCTGCGCATATGCCAATGAATGGGAATTTCGGGGCCATCTCAAATACCAATTGACCCA
>JAUWMM010000248.1 GCA_030613145.1 Desulfobacterales bacterium
AATCACCAATCTTATTGATAACAAGACCGGTCATTACCTTGGGATAGAAATAGGTCGATTTTCTGGGCATGATAAGGCCTGCATCCGAGACCTCCTGCATCTGGTCAAGCCTGGTTGGGTTGAGGATAAGTGCTATGGAGCATTCTCCTGTATGAACGGCGTTCAGGACTTTGTCTATTCTACTGGTATACAGAATGGACCGCTCGTCATCCAACGCAGCACCATTTAGGCCAAGGATTTCCTGAAGAACAAGTTTTGTTACTGCGGTGACATCAAGCTTTCTGAGGGGTGTTGGGATTTCTCGGCCAAAGAGGTGATCCACGATCCCTTTTTTTACCCGAAGAACGTAAAAGCCATTGTGGTCTCGCAAGGCCACGCCTATGATTGTGCTATTGGCACCTGTCCTCACCTTGTTCAGAATCCCATCTTCAATTTGCTTTCGATTCAAACCAGCAAGGTCAACTTTTTCAATATCAAAATAGGCACCGGCTTTATGGAAAAAGGTCTCAATAGCCGCTTTTTCCACATTACAAATCATTCGATGGGCCGGACGGATAGCAAGACCGGGGTCGTGCATGCTACCTAGATACATCATCACAAAATTGCACGGATCATCTGGATCTAACAAGGGCTGCTTCGACATGATCCGATTTCGATACTTGAGAGCGGTCTCATATCGATGATGTCCGTCTGCAATGTACAGGGGGCGGTCAGCCAACCTTTGTCCAATCTCCTTGTGGATTTGGTGATCCCTTACCCGCCAAAGCCGGTGGCGATATCCCATATGGTCTTCAAAGTTAAAATTCGGTCGAAGCCGTTCAATAGCAGACCGGAGTGCCCCAATGATCTCATTGTCTGGATCTGAAAATAGTGAAAATATGGGACTGAAATTCGTTCGTGATGCCTCCATGAGCTTAAAACGGTCTGTGTTGGTGGCTGAGAAGGTTTTTTCATGGGGCCGTATGGCCCCCTTTTCAAAATTTTCAAGTCCCACCAATGCAATGAAACCAAACCGGGTACGAACCTTGCCCTCTATACTATAGTCGATCTCAGTCACATACAAGGCAGGCTCCTTGTCCTGTCTCAGCACCCCTTCATCAAGCCAACTGCGGAAAGATTTGGCCGCACGTGTATAACGATTATCATGCTCGGTATCCTCTGGGTATACTTTGCCCAGGACCAAGCGAATCATATTCTGAGGGTGCCTCTCATAGAATTCCTGTTGCTCACGTACTGAAATAACGTCGTGAGGAGGTGTGATCACCGCCTTTAAGTCCGGTACCTTCTCAGGATCATAAAGGATCCCTCTAAAAGGGACTATTCTTGCCATATCTTAGTGCTCCTATTCGTGTAAACTTTTACGAGGTTATCAACTCTTGCTTCTACTAAGAGATCGAGGGATTCGATCTAGTTTGAAAACGGTTATAAATTCCGTATTCTTGCTGATCCACAGCTTTTCTGCAACAATAGCATTGGTTAGCGAAGCCCTAAGATTCATCCAATTTTCAAACAATTTCGGAGCTTTTACCACCATAACAAAATCGGCTTTCTTGACTACGCCCTCCTGAAACTTGAGCCTCTTTCGCACTATCTGAATGACGAAGGGGCCTCCTCCAGTCTTGACCTGAATGGTACGCTTCCATCCGGAAAGATTATTTTGAACCCTTGTGCTTTTGGCTCCCTTTCGGGCAAGATCGTGAAGCTGGACCATGACAGCGCTTAAATTTTCCTTAGCCTTCTTGGTCGGTCTAGGCACCTTCGGTTCCCTTGCACTTACCCAATCCAGTTCGCTCTCAACCAAGCCCTTTTTCCTGCGCTGTGCAGCCTTAAGTTCACTGAGTGGTACGGCAAAGATGTCGGTTGGGTTGCCCATTCGTTTTTCCCGAAAAACGATCTTAACCGGGGTCCCTTTTTTAAATATACGTGGGGTGAGCACCCCCTTTGTGGTGTACACGTTAATAGGAAGTGCCGTATCGGCATGGTCAAGTACGACGCGACCGCGTCCAAACGGAACCTGGTGCTGAAAGAGTGAGTGAGCAAAATAGGTAATCGGCGGGGTGCTGTTCATGACACCTATGTCCGGCATTTCAATAAGATCGAGCTCTGCAAAGTCGCACTCCGGGCAGTAGAGCTCAAAAGGAGGCACCCGCACAAGCTTGCACTTTGGACATCTACCACCCAAAATGACCTTACGCTCTTTAAGGGCCAAAAAATACGGTGAGTGTTCCCCCTTTGTTCTCTTATAAAAAGTAAACATGGTCTCGTTGGTTTGAAGAAAGCGCTCATTGCCCACCTCTACCACCTCTGAGCCTACATCGGGAATCATATGCAGGGGGATAACCTTTTCCTTGGCCATCTTAAGACCTCCTTTCAATGATCATCACACAGCCATACTGTGCAATTGTCGAACCGGTTCCGTGAATAAGACCTCGACGGAGTTCACGGTTTATCAGCTCTCGCCGGGCGCTCCAACACGAGAACATATTAGAGCCCCCCACAAAATGTCCGCCGTATGTTAGGCCGCCGCTGGGATTCACCAGAATGGGGCCTCCTGGAGTCATCAGCCCATTCTTGATGAGGTCATCCGACTTGCCCAACTTAGTAAAGCCCATTTCAGCCATGGTAATCTGAAGCTGTTTGATAAAGGCATCATGGAGTTCAACAACCTGAATCTCTTTAAGAGGATTTTTTATCCCTGCCATCTTGTATGCCGCCTTGGAAGCGAGATGGTCGGACATGATGCGGTGCATCAACTTGTGGCGAAGGTCCTTGCCGGCGACATGGTGTTCATTGCTTGCACCTAAACCGGTTATCCAAATGGGAGGTACCCCCGCATTCTTGCATATGGCCTCTGCTTTGTCTTTGCTAGCAAAAATAACGGCCCCCCCACCCTCAGTGTAGACACACGTTTCAAGGAGTTTAAAGGGGTACACCACATACCGAGAATTCATGGCCATCTCTGCCGTTACATGCTCACCATATCGCTGAGCGTATGGATTATTTTGAGCCTGTTCACATAAGATTTCGGTAATCTTAGCCGATACCTCATCGGCAAGATCTTCCGGATATTCATCCATATAAGCCAGAACCACTTCTGCGTAACTGTCTGATGCGGTCCAGCCTAATTCCCGTTCATAAAAGGTGTCACCAGACCAGCCGATTGTTTTAATCACCTCTGGCGTTGAGGTCTGGGAGGTATAATCAAAGCAATCTGTTGCCTTTTCCACACCCAGGCATATCACCACATCATACAATCCGCTCGCAATAAGAGAGTAGCCTGTAAGCATGGCGTATGCACCGGTAGCGCCACCTGTGGTCACGCGTAATCCGGGCTTGTTTGCCATACCGATAATTCCTTGGAGCGGGTGCTCGGGGATGGCTGAAAGCTCAAAGATGTCGTTGTAGATCCCATAGACTACAGCATCAACTTCCTTTACCGAAATACAGGCATCTTCCAAGGCAGCTTTGACCGCCATCTGGGACAACCCATAATAGGTGCGCTCGACCCATCGTCCTTTGCACATGGTGATTCCAGCTCCAACAACAGCGACTTCTCTCATTATCCCTTCCTTTCATCCCTGGTGAAGCCTACCCACCCTGTCGGGCAGTTTTTTGCTCGGAGGGCATAAAATCCGGTAATGTCCCAATATTCCAGGCATAAGAGCCCTGGCATGGGGATTGGTTAAATTCATTGGTGCGAAATCCGAGTTACGAGTACTAAAAAGAAAAAACTTGTGCAAGCTCTAATTGAGCAGCCCGCGTGTATTGACAGCCCCACTTAAAAGGGTTATTAAATTGCAGTCCTGAATAGAAGATGGTCTCGTAAAAAGTCAATTTTACTCACTCCGTGAGCATTTTGGGCGCACTCAAGATGTTCAGCTAAAATGCTAAAACTCGGGCTAACGCCCTCAAACAGTTAGCATTTCTTGACGCTGAACAT
>JAUWMM010000024.1 GCA_030613145.1 Desulfobacterales bacterium
CGCTGATTTGGACCTTGGTCCCATTTGTTTTAATTGTGAAACAGCCCGACTTGGGCACAAGCCTCATAGTTCTACTGATAGCAGGAAGCGTCGGTATGTTTGTGAAGATAGAGCGCAGGCCGCGTATAGGCTTGACCGGTGTCGTGATCGCGGGGTCGTCGGTGGCTTGGTTTTTCTTGAAAGGATATCAGAAACAGCCGATCTTGACATTTCTTGACCCACACGGATATCCATTGGGTGCAGGCTATCATATTATTCAGTCCAAGATTGCGGTCGGTTCGGGATTGCTTTTCGGCAAAGGGTTCCTAAAGGGTACCCAGAATGCCCTCTCTTTTCTCCCTGAACAACATACAGACTTCATTTTCTCGGTGTTGGCTGAGGAGTGGGGATTTTTGGGGGCGGCTGCGATCATTTTGCTGTATGTGTTGGTGGTAATATGGGGCCTGGCAATAGCGGCTCGTTCCAAAGAGCCCTTTGGTACTATTTTGGCTGTCGGTCTTACCAGCATGATATTTTGGCAGGCATTTATTAACCTAGCAATGGCGCTGGCCTTGCTTCCTGTTGTTGGTGTCCCGTTGCCACTAATTAGTTACGGTGGGTCCTCGATGCTGGTCAGTATGGGCGCCATAGGAATCTTGTTGAACATTAGCATGCGCAGGTTTTTGTTTAAGGAGTAAGATTCCTTTATGAATATATCAACAAAGGGAATACAGACTTTTTTGGGACCGGAAACTACACTGGAAGGAAAACTCTCGTTTAACGGTACCGTGCGACTTGACGGCCATTTGACAGGGAGCATAGAGAGCAAAGAAGGGGTGATTGTTGTAGGAGAAAAAGCGGTTGTCGATGCGGACATCTTTGTGCACACAGCTGTGGTGTACGGGGAGGTGAGCGGCAATATCCGAGCTGCAAATCGCATAGAGTTGCATCAGCCGGCCCGCCTGTTCGGTGACCTCAGTGCCCCTGTGGTAACTATTGATCCCGGGGTGACTTTCCATGGCAATTGTCGCATGGAATCTAACATGGAATCTAAAATGGAATTTAAAGCTGATGCAACCGGCAAGACAATCAATTTGACTTAATGGCAGACATAAATGCACACGCAAAAAAAAACCTTTGACAATATGCCCGCATTGGTGATATAGACTGGCAACTTTTGGGGGATGTTGTCACATTCCTTTGCTGTTCTAAACCAACAAGATTATAGATTGGGAGTTTGTCATGACTGTTATTCCTGATTGGACAATGTTTGTACAGATGGGAAACTTTATCTTGCTGATTTTTGTCCTGAACGCAATCCTTTATAAACCTATCCGTCAGATACTCATCGAAAGAAAGAAAAAGATCCAAGGCTACAAGGAGGGTATTGAAACCCTTCAACAGGATGCTTCCGAAAGCGAAAAAAGCTTTCAAGCTAAGGTCTCTGAAGCCAGGCAGCAAGGCGTTCGAGAAAAAGAGGCCTTGAAGCAAGCCGGCCAGGATGAGGAAAAGCAGATTACCGATGAAATCAACCGGAAGGCCCAGGCAGAACTGGAAGCAGTGCGCGCTCAGATTACCAAAGATGCCGAGGATGCAAGACGCGGACTGGAAAAAGAGATAGGGGTTTTTTCCGGGACGATCGTTGAAAAGATATTGGGGAGGGCTGTAATATGAATGCGTTTGTCAGGATGGGGAAGCTACGCTATGTTGTGAGCCTATTGGTGGTTTTCTCAGTCCTCTTTGCCTTTGGGGCGGTTTGGGCTTCCTCTGAGGGCGGACATGGCGATGAAGGGGGCAAGGGCAAAGGCATGGATTTGCTGTGGCGTACCATGAACTTTGTTGTGCTGGCAGGCGTACTTGGTTTTCTTTTGAGGAAACCGATTGCTAAGGGCCTTAGTTCCCGGCGACAAGGCATCAAGGATGAACTAGATGACCTGGAAGTACAGAAACAGGAGGCGGAAAGGCGTCTTGCCGAATACAAGGAAAAACTGAGTCTACTGGACAAGGAAGTAGAAAAAATCGTAGCCGAATATATCCGTGAGGGTGAGGCTGCAAAGGCTAAGATTATTGAAGAGGCACAGGCATTGGCCGAAAAACTCCAGGAACAGGCCAAGAAGAACATTGAGCACGAATTTGACAAGGCCAAACAACAGTTGAAGGCAGAGATGGCCGGGCAGGCCGTGGCCATGGCAGAACAACTGATCAAAGAGCATATCAACGAAGAAGATCAAGAACGCATAGTTGACGAATACTTGACAAAGGTGGTGGTAGCGCAGTGATAGGCCTCAAGATTGCCAGACGGTATGCCAAGGCCCTGATGACTATTGGCAAGGAAGACGGGCAGGCAGAGACGTACAAAGAAGAGTTGGGAGGGGTTGTAAAGCTCCTGGAAGAAAACAAGGAGCTGGTGCAAGCGATTACCAACCCTTTGTATGATGCTGAAAGTCGTAAAAAGGTCTTAGAAGTGGTGGTAGAGCGTTTAGGTCTCTCAAAGGTCATGACGTCCTTCCTTTTCCTGTGCTTTGACAAGGGGAGGATCCAGTACTTGAATGACATATATACGTTTTATGAGAAACTGACCGATGAACTCGCCAACATTGTCCGTGCAGACCTTGTGTCAGCCGTAGAACTCCCGGAGGAAAGCATCACAAAAATCCGTGATGCGCTCTCTGAAAAGACGGGCAAAGAGGTGCGGATGGATGTCAGTGTTGACCCTGCCTTGATCGGAGGCGCGGTGACCAGGATCGGGGATTTGGTGTTAGACGGCAGCGTGCGAACTCAGCTTATGAGTTTAAAAGAATCTTTGCAAAGGAGTGAGAATATCTGATGGAAATTAGAGCCGAAGAAATCAGCGACATTATCAAGGGCCAGATTCAGGACTACGACAAGAAGGTGGACGTGAGTGAAACAGGGACCATCTTGTCGGTTGGGGACGGCATTGCCAGGGTGTATGGCGTTGAGAAGGCCATGTCCATGGAGCTTCTTGAGTTTCCCCATGGGATCATGGGCCTCGTCCTCAATTTGGAAGAGGACAATGTGGGCGTGGCGATCATGGGTGAGGATATCGAACTCCAGGAAGGTGATCCTGTTAAGCGCACGGGTAAGATTGCCGAGGTGCCGGTTGGGGATGCGATTCTTGGTCGCGTGGTGGATGCCCTGGGAAATCCCTTGGACGGCAAGGGGCCTATAGATGCCAAGGAGTATCGCCGGGTCGAAATGCTTGCCCCTGGCGTTATTGCCCGCCAATCGGTTCACGAACCCATGTATACGGGCCTTAAGGCGATCGATGCCATGACTCCTGTGGGCCGAGGGCAGCGTGAGCTCATCATTGGTGACCGCCAGGTCGGAAAGACTGCTATTGGTGTTGACGCAATTATTAACCAGAAGGGTCAGGATGTTAAGTGCTTCTATGTGGCCTGTGGCCAGAAAAAGTCCACGGTTGCCCTGATTGTGGATACGTTGCAAAAGGCCGGGGCTATGGAGTACACGACGGTCATTGCGGCCTGCGCCAGTGACCCTGCTACTCTCCAATATATTTGTCCGTATTCCGGAACCGCTATGGGGGAATACTATCGCGACAAAGGTGAGCACGCCCTCATCATCTATGACGACCTCTCAAAGCAGGCAGCTGCTTATCGGCAGATTTCCTTGCTCCTGAGACGTCCCCCCGGACGCGAGGCCTATCCCGGGGATATCTTCTTCAACCACTCTCGTCTACTGGAACGCTCTTCCAAGCTAAACGAAGAACTTGGTGCTGGTTCACTAACGGGGCTTCCCATTATCGAAACACAGGCAGGCGACGTTTCGGCTTATATTCCTACCAACGTTATTTCTATTACCGACGGCCAAATATATCTTGAGCCGGCCCTGTTTTTCTCGGGAGTTCGGCCGGCCATTAACGTTGGGCTTTCGGTTTCACGCGTGGGCGGTGCTGCCCAGGTGAAGGCCATGAAACAGGTGGCTGGTTCTCTGCGTCTCGATTTGGCCCAGTTTCGCGAACTTGAGGCCTTTGCCGCGTTCGGAAGTGACCTGGATAAGGCCACTCAGCAGCAGCTGACTCGCGGGACGCGTCTGGTAGAAATCCTGAAGCAGCCCCAGTATGCGCCGCTGACATTGGAAAAGCAGGTGATGATTCTCTATGCGGGAACAAAGGGTCATCTGGACAAGTATCCTGTAGAAGTCCTGGGTAAGTACGAGGCCGGGCTGTATCCGTTTATTGAAAGCAAGTATCCTCAGATATTCAGTGAGATAGCTGAGAAGAAGGTCATTAGTGACGACATGGACAAGACCATGGCAAAGGCGCTTTCTGAATACGATGAAGAATTCAAAGACACGATCAAGTAGTCGGCAATTTGCCACACTTGAGTATAGGGGTTAGGGTATGGCGACACTAAAGGACATAAAGCTCAAAATCGTAGGGGTAAAGAAAACGCAAAAGATCACCAAGGCAATGAATATGGTGGCCGCCTCCAAACTGAGGGGTGCCCAGGAAAAGGCGGAAGCCTTCAGGCCTTATGCCAACAAATTCGCCGAGGTTCTGGGGAGCTTGTCTGATCGTATAGATGCAGACGAGGAGCACGCCCCGCCACTCCTTGTACCGCGGGCGGAAGTAAAAACCATCGACCTGCTCCTCATGACGTCTGACCGGGGGTTGTGCGGGGGTTTCAATACGAATTTGATTATAAAGGCCGAGAAGTTTATGAAGGAAAAGGCTGAGCAAGGAGTTGACGTGCGGCTCATTTGTATGGGCCGGAAGGGGCGCGATTACTTTCGTCGCAAGAAATACAATATCCATAGCGAGCACATAGGCGTCGTGGGCGGAAAATTTGGCTTCAACGTTGCAGTCAACGCGGGGCAAGAACTGATAGACGCATTTCTGAATGGCGAAACCGATGAGGCCCATGTGATTTTCAGCGAATATGTATCCATGTCAAGACAGGTACCAACTCTAAGCCAGGTCGTACCCATTGTTGGGGTCGAGAAGGCCGAGCAAGCCCAAGAGGCTGAGTACATCGCAGAGCATATCTGCGAACCCCCGGCAGAGGAGCTCATGGCGGAAATGCTTCCCAAGCAGGTCTATGTCCAGATATTCAGGGGCTTGCTGGAAACTTCTACTTCCGAGCATGCAGCGCGCATGGCAGCCATGGATAACGCAACGACCAATTGCGGCGAGATGATCACCTCGCTCAGCCTGGTCTACAACAAAGCCCGCCAGGCAGCCATTACAGCTGATCTCATGGATATCGTTGGCGGTGCCGAGGCATTGAAAGGGTAAATGCATATATAGTTTTATAATGGATATATAGGTTTATTGATGTTTAATACGTATTGGGGAGGTAAATAGGGATGGCAGAAAAAGTTGTGAACATGGGAATAATTATCCAGGTAATCGGTAACGTGGTCGATGTGGAGTTTCCCGAAGGGCAGCTTCCCTTGATCTACACGGCCCTGCTCATCTCCAACCCGGGGATCAGTGATGAAGAAGATAACTTGGTCGTGGAAGTGGCCCAGCATCTAGGGGACCGTGTGGTGCGTACCATTGGCATGGACAGCACGGACGGCCTTGTCCGGGGGATGCCTGTGAAGAACACCGGCGAAGGTATCATGATGCCTGTGGGCGAAGCAGGCTTGGGACGGGTACTTAACGTTGTGGGACGACCTGTGGACGGCCTTGGTCCGGTTAGCAGTGAGAAAATGCTCCCGATCCATCGAGCTGCACCATTATTTACCGAACAGGACACGTCAGTTAACGTACTGGAAAGTGGTATAAAGGTATTGGACCTGCTCGTTCCCTTCCCCAGAGGTGGAAAAATGGGCATGTTTGGTGGTGCTGGTGTGGGCAAGACCGTCATCATGATGGAGATGGTCCACAACATTGCCATGCAGCACGGTGGTATTTCTGTGTTTGCCGGCGTGGGTGAGCGTACCCGTGAGGGAAACGATCTCTATCATGAAATGAAGGATTCCGGCGTTCTCCCCAGAGCTGCTCTTATCTATGGACAGATGACTGAGCCTCCCGGGGCCCGTGCACGGGTGGCCTTGTCTGCACTTACCGCTGCAGAGTATTTCAGGGATGAGGAAGGTAAAGACGTTCTGATTTTTATCGACAACATTTTTCGCTTTACTCAGGCCGGTGCCGAGGTTTCAGCCCTCTTGGGACGTATGCCCTCCGCTGTTGGATACCAGCCTACGCTCGCGGTTGACCTTGGTGAACTTCAGGAGCGGATTACAGCTACAACAAAGGGTTCGATCCCCGCGGTGCAGTGCGTATATGTTCCTGCTGACGACTTGACTGACCCTGCTCCGGCTACCACGTTTGCCCACCTTGACGGTACCGTGGTTCTTTCCAGACAGATCGTTGAGCTTGGGATTTATCCTGCTGTGGACCCGCTCGATTCTACCTCCCGTATTCTGGATCCGACTGTGCTTGGGGAAGAGCACTATGCAACTTCCCGGATAGTGCAGGTAATTTTACAGAAATACAAAGACCTTCAAGATATTATTGCAATCCTCGGAATGGACGAGCTTTCGGAAGAAGACAAACTCACGGTCGGCAGGGCTCGCAGGATTCAACGATTCCTCTCTCAGCCTTTCCATGTGGCCGAGTCTTTTACGGGCAAGCCAGGCAAATATTGCAAGGTCGCGGATACGGTCCGTGGCTTCAAGGAAATCTGTGAAGGTAAACATGATGAGGTTCCTGAGCAGGCTTTCTATCTGGTCGGCGACATTGAAGAGGTTCTGGCGAAGGCAGAAGAACTGGCGGCTATTGAATAGCATTTAAGGGGTAGGTGGCGTTATGGCAGGTAATATCATGTTAGAAGTTGTGACCCCTGACAAATCAGTGGTCAGCGAAGAGGCTCAGATAGTAGTTGCGCCAGGGGAATACGGGGAGTTTGGCGTGCTGATCGGTCATACCTCTTTCTTGACGACCCTGAAAACAGGGATGCTCAGGTACAAGGACAAGGGCGGCAGCGAACGGGCCGTGTTTGTGAGCGGTGGTTTTGCAGAGGTTTTGCCTAATAAGGTTACAGTCTTAGCCGAGTCTGCCGACCGACGCAGAGATATAGACGTTGAGAGGGCCAGGGCTGCGATGAAGCGAGCTGAACAGCGCCTATCTGAAGCCAGGGTAAAAGAAGATATTGATTCAAGGCGTGCCGAGGCTGCTTTGCAGCGGGCAATCGCCAGAATGAAGATCTCTGAGAGAAGAACGGCTTAGTCAAGATTTTTTTAGTTATACAAGGGTTATAAAAGGGGCAAGTCAATTGACTTGCCCCTTCTTTATTGGTAAGAATTGGATTATGCAAGATGTAGCTGTTATCATATTGGCCGCTGGTAAGGGCACTCGCATGAAGTCGAACCGAGCCAAGGTGCTTCATGAGATAGTCGGGGTGCCTATGATCCGATATGTGGTCGAGTCTGCCCTGGCCGTCGTCGACGAGGTTGTGGTGGTTATAGGCCATGAGGCCGAGGCTGTAAGGAAAGCACTTACGCCTTACCAGAGTCTTCGGTTTGCAGTTCAGAAGGAACAGCTTGGTACTGGACATGCCGTAGTGTGTGCTATACCGGAGGTCTCTACCGGCATTCAAGATGTCGTTGTCCTTTGTGGAGACACCCCACTTATAAAGCCAACCACGGTGCGTAGTTTGATTGATCAACACCGAGCGCGTGAGAACCGTTTGACCCTCATAGCAACAACGCTTACAGAGCCATTTGGATATGGGAGGATCGTTTCTGACGAACACGGGAACCCAATTCGCATTGTCGAAGAATCAGATGCAAGCGAATCAGAGAAGAAAATCCTGATTGTCAACAGCGGAACCTATTGTATCAACATGGCTTTTTTAAAGAAGGCGTTGGCAAGCTTAAAGAACGATAACGCTCAAGGTGAGTTCTACTTAACCGATGTCGTAGCAGGGGCGTATCAAGACGGCAAGCCGGCTGTTGTTTTGGAGATCAATGATACGATTCAGATTCTTGGCGTGAATACCAGGGAGGAGATGGCCAAAGCTGAAAAGTTTTTGCAGCAGGCCATAAACGGAGGCGACCAAAATCCTCTTGACTTTTCTAGCAGGGCTTGTTTATAGTAACTTTAAAATTTTGAAAAAATCATGCCAAAGTGTTCTTAGGGGGGGTAGTGGAGGAGGACAATTTTCCAGGACAATTTAAGAAGCTTGAAGATAGGATAGAAGAGTTGATTCAGACATGTCGTGATTTCCAGCAAACAGAATCTGAATTAAAAGCCAAGATTCACGACCTTGAAGGAGTTCTTAAGGCAAAGGCAGACGCTGAACAAGAGTATACAGAAGAAAAATCAATGGTTCGGTCGAAAATAGATGATCTGCTTGGCAGACTGGATCAGGTTGTTGGTTCCAAGTGACAGTCATCCATAAATAGGTTTATAGGGCAACGCCTCTGGAGACTGGAAACCAAATTTGGAAATCAGTGGACCAATTAATCACCATAGAATTATTCGGGCAAGCCTATACATTCAGAACAAGTGGTCAAGTTTCGCGAGCCACAGAGATAACAAATTATGTGGCCGGAGAGGTAGAAAAGGTGCGGGCGGCTGGCGAGGCCCCCAGTAAACTGGATATGGTGATCCTTGCAGCCCTGAATATTGCCAATGACTATTTTGAAGTGAGGAGTAGCCGCCAAGACCTTGTAAGAGATATGGATCAACGCTGTAAGATTCTAATTAAAAATATTGACGCCAACACTTAGGGCAATACGGGCGAGACCCCTGCCGTGCTCGTGATCGGCAGAAGTTTTTTGAGCCAACACGTAATTATATGGGAACCTTCTCTTGCTTTGGTGTGCATGTTCTGTGGCTCACAGAAAAGCCTAAAGGAGCAACAAGGTGCCCACCTGTACTAAACAGGTTCAAAAGAATCTACTGACACGGCATTGTGGTGGGGGTACCCTTTATAATATAAAGCGTTATGAAAGATGGACATATGTGCTGAGATAAAAGAATTCTGCGCTCTTCGCGATCAAGGGCGCCTTTAAATTTGTGTGTATCAAGCGTAATCATTGCCAAAGTTCCCTATATTACTGTATAGTTAGAAGATAAGAATAGAAGATTAGATAGGAAGGCGTGTAGACAGCTATAAGCTTTCTATATGCAATATAGCCTCAGCCTACGTTCAACCCGCTAAGGGTCTTTCCACTCTGTCTCGCTTCCATCGGTATCTCGCCCGTTAACGTTTTTCAATTTTGCTCGAAGACCAATGTATTCACGGCATTAAGGGGGATATCAGTATGGATTTCACCACAGTCATATTTCTCAGTATTATCGTTTTCGCTGCAGGTTTCTTGCTTGCCTTCTGGATTCGTACCAGGCTGACTGCAAATAAAATCAGGGCTGCAGACGAAGAAGCCCACAAGATAATAGAAGATGCTCAAAAAAAGTTGGAAACTATCCAGAAGGAGGGTAAGCTTCATGTAAAGGATCAACTCTACCAAATGAAGGTGGAGTTTGAAAATGAGACCAAAGAGATACGGTCTGAGCTTAAAAGCTTACAAAAACGCCTTGGGAAAAAGGAAGAGACTATAGATCTGAAGACAGGGCAACTGGAGCGCCGTGATGTAGCTATATCAAAAAAGGAACAGCATAATATTGAAAGGGAAAGAAAGCTACAAGGCCAAGAAAAAAAATATCAAACGTTGATTGAGGAACAAAGGATGCAATTGGAGAGGATTTCGGGTTTGACTGGGGATGCGGCCAAAGAGCTGTTGATCAAGGCAATGGAGAATGAGGCCCGTTATGAAGCTGCAAAACTAATCAAGCGCAGTGAAAACGAGAGCCGGGAACAGGCCGACCGTAAGGCGAGAAAAATTATTGCAACTGCTGTTCAGCGCTACGCAGGGGATTATGTTGCGGAAAGAACGGTGTCAGTTGTAAATCTGCCCAGTGATGAGATGAAGGGCCGTATCATCGGGAGGGAAGGGCGTAACATAAGGGCCCTTGAAGCTGCTACAGGGATTGACCTAATCATAGATGATACCCCAGAGGCTGTCATTTTGTCAGGGTTCAATCCTGTGAGACGAGAGATAGCGCGTCTTTCTCTGGAGCGACTGATTGATGATGGGCGTATCCATCCTGCGAGAATCGAAGAAACAGTCAAAAAGGTCTCTCAAGAGATGGACGTCGAGATACGAGAAGCAGGTGAACAGGCAGTGTTCGACATGGGAGCGCATGGGATTCATCCTGAATTGATTAAGCATATAGGGAAACTTAAATTCAGGACCAGCTATGGTCAAAACGTATTGGGTCATTCTCTGGAGGTGGGATTTTTGTGCGGTATCATGGCCGCTGAACTGGGCCTGAACATAAAACAGGCAAAGAGGATGGGTGTGCTGCATGATATAGGAAAGGCTATAGACCATGAGGTGGAAGGACCTCATGCCTTGATTGGGGCGAAGCTTGCCAAGAAATATGGAGAATCCCCAAAAGTAGTTCATGCAATCTCCGCTCATCATGAAGATATTCCGCCCTCATCAGTTCTAGCAGTCCTTTTACAGGCGGCAGATACCCTTTCAGGGGCTCGGGCAGGCGCTCGAAGAGAAATACTGGAAACGTACGTAAAGCGCCTTGAGGAATTGGAAAAGGTTGCAAAGTCATTCACGGGTGTAAGTAAATGCTATGCAATTCAAGCTGGGCGGGAGTTGCGAATTATTGTAGAAAGTGAAACGGTTTCAGATTCTGAGGCTATTCTGCTTAGCAAAGACATCGCCAAGAAGATTGAGGAGTCCATGTCATACCCGGGCCAGATTAGGGTGACTGTGATTCGAGAAACCCGTGCGGTCGAATATGCAAAATGATAAACCTTCTTATCGCCATGGCAACAACGGAGAGGGTAGAGCTTTGAAGAACGTTTTCGACGTATTAAGACAGCGTGGTTTTGTTGAACAGACTACCGGTGAGGAGGCCATCCATCATCTGCTTGAAGAGCCCACAACCTGCTACATAGGTTTTGATCCAACGGCTTCCAGCTTTCATGTTGGAAGCCTAGTTCCAATAATGGCTTTGGCCCACATGCAACGACATGGACATCGACCCGTCGCGCTGGTTGGGGGTGGCACCGCTTTAGTGGGAGATCCAAGCGGGAAGACTGAAATGCGGCAGATGTTGACGCCGGACCAGGTGAATAAAAATGCTGAAGCCCTGAAGAAACAACTGAGTAGATTTCTTGATTTTGATAAAGGGCGGGCTGTTTTACTCAACAATGCACAGTGGCTTACGCCACTTCAATACATCTCTTTTCTAAGGGATATCGGACGTCATTTCAGTGTAAACCGTATGATAAAAACCGAGAGCTGTAAAATGCGCCTTGAATCTGAAGAGGGGCTCAACTTTATTGAATTCAATTACATGCTTTTACAAGCATATGATTTTCTGGAATTATTTAATAGCCATGGGTGCAGACTGCAGATGGGAGGCAGTGACCAATGGGGCAATATTCTGGCAGGTATTGATCTCGTACGCAGGATGCGTCAC
>JAUWMM010000078.1 GCA_030613145.1 Desulfobacterales bacterium
TTGAGCTATACACGACGACACAAATAGTTGCGCATTGAACGCGTCGCTGTGCTCGTTCCTTTCGTAGGGGCGGGGTTTATCCCCGCCCGAGAAACCGGATCTCTGCAGCCATGCGGGCGGGCATGAAGCCCGCCCCTACATCTCCGATTCTCTCCTGTGCTCCAAAATGCGTAACGATTAATGACGCCATGTATAACAGAGCCTCGGTTCACCAATAACCATGACTCATAAACTCAGCTCTCTTCTCAATCTTGATCCGCTCAATAGTCTCCAAGTCGCCCTTGAATGGAATT
This sequence comes from Desulfobacterales bacterium, assembly GCA_030613145.1. Lineage (GTDB taxonomy): Bacteria > Desulfobacterota > Desulfobacteria > Desulfobacterales. Next base: position 294 of record JAUWMM010000078.1, read on the forward strand.
TCTTGAAGAACCGGGTCCGGCAACTTATTGGTTTCAAGAAACGGTGTATCCTTAAGCTTCTGATTGTACGCCATCACCATCAAGGTTTCAAGGCTGACAATATCTTGACTGTTATACGCAAAAAGGGTTTCAAGCGCCTTCTGATTTTCCTTTAGCTGATAATCGTTCCACAAAAGGACAGCGTCATAGCCGTCAAGGCCGGTCAACTCACCCCGGTCAATACCAGCCTGAGTTTCACAACCCTTAAGTCCGCCTGAAAAACCAACACTACCAAGAACGTAGCGCAAATCAATATGTGTCTGGTCCATGGTTAGACCCATGTTGCTACGGATGAACGGTATGTCGAAGCATTTACCATTGTATGTGACAATGACCTTGTATTTCTCAATATCCGCTCTGAAGTCATCAAGGTTCTGTCCTCTGACATAATGAAATATGGTCGTTCCGTCATAAAGACCAATCATCGTAATGTCGTTAAACATTCCATCCAAACCGGTGGTTTCAATGTCCAGATATGCAGTTGAGTGTCTGAATTCAGGGAACAGTCGCCATTGAAGTTTTGAGGGTAACAGGTCGGCGAAGTAGTTGGGATTGTCGTTCTCAAGATGTTTTCTTGATTCGTCGAGATATTTTTGGAGAGATTCTAATCGTTTCGGGGATAGTCTAACTGGGTAGGACTCAACAAATGCATCCCAACTGCTGATGCCATGTGCCCATAAGCGTTTCTCGGTTATTGCGCCTATACCAGGTATATGGAGAAAAGTATTTCGCAGCATGAGGACCAATAACCCTAATTCTCAGGAAGTCTTATTGAATTGTTACTTTGGGTTCTTCTGCTGGTTGAACAGCACCAAATTTCTGTTCATATTTCTCAACATTTGTGTGTAATGCATTTAGAATTCTTTTCATATGCCCCGGACTCACAATAACTCTTGAAGTGACCGTACCCCATGGAGGAGTTATCATAATAAAGTCCATGATGAACTCTTCTCTTGAATGGGTAACTATCATGTTGTTAGCATAGACACCCCTTTTTGTCTCTGGGGTGAACTCTACCTTAACCTCTTGTTGCTTAATATCAGGCATGGTTTTTTCACTCCTCACACGCAAATTGTTACCCAAGACGTTGGGCAATTACTTCTTCGGAGGCGATATTAGGAATAAAGAATTCAGCCTATTTCTTGCCCAAAATCTCCATTATCTTTTCTGACAGCAGTTTTATCATGAATGGTTTCTGAATAAAACCATTGCAGCCTCGTTTCAATATCTCGGTGGCCTCACCCTCTATGCTGTAGCCACTTGAAAGCAGGACTTTTATATCCGGGTCAATCTTTTTCAGCCGGTCATAGGTCTCACCGCCACCCATATCGGGCATAACCATGTCTAATACTATTATGTCTATCTCAGCTTTCCTCTTTCTGTAAACCTTGATAGCATCTTTTCCGCCCTTAGCCGTTAGCACACGGTAATCCATGGTCTCCAGCAAATCCCTTCCTACTTCCAGGATGACCTCTTCATCGTCCACCAGCAAAACGGTCCCGGTCCCTTTAATGACACGTCCGGATGTTTTTATAACCTTTCGGGCCTTTTTTTTCGATGCTGGAAGATAAATACTGAATGTAGTCCCCTTACGCCTCTTTGACTCAACATCAATATATCCACCGTGGCCCCTGATTATGCCGTAAACAGAAGCCAAACCCAGACCCGTGCCTCGCCCCCTCTCCTTGGTTGTAAAAAACGGATCAAAGATCTGTTCCATCGTTTTTTTGTGCATTCCTGTGCCGCTGTCTGACACCGTTAACAGAACATAGTTGCCAGGCTTTGGTTCATAGAGCTTTTCCTGCATATCTTCGTGGGAAACATTGAAGGTCTTAAGGATAAGTTCCCCACCGGCGGTCATGGCATCTGCGGCGTTTACAAACAGATTCAAAAGCACCAGCTCAATTTGACCGCGGTCTGCCTCTATGGCAAAAAGGTCATGTGCCAGTTCTCGATTGATCGAAATATCCTTCCTTGTCCTGCCAAAGGTGTCAGAGGTCTCTTGTACCAGGTCATTAAGGTCAACAGGCTTGACTTCGTACTTGCCCTTCCTTGCATATCCGAGCAGATGCGAGGTAAGCCTGGCTCCACTTTGAACCTGTTTTTCAATGGTCTTTAAGCGCTCATAATGCCGGTGTGTGGGCTTCATATCCATGAGCATTAAGGATGCGCCGCCCTGGATACCCGTGAGAAGGTTGTTAAAGTCGTGGGCAATGCCGCCTGCCAAAGTGCCGATGGCTTCTAATCTCTGGGCCCGTTGGAGCTTTGCTTCAAGCTCATTTTTTTCTTTCTCAGCTCGCTTGCGCTCGGTGACGTCCCTTGCCATTTCTATAACACCAATTATCTCCCCCTTGCTGTTGCTCAGTGGCACTGCGGTTTTTTCCCAGTAGCTTTCGCCTTGAATACTTGCTAACTCAGCATGATACTTGGTGCACGCCTCGATCTGTCCTGTATTCATAGCCGCTATGCTATTACAATCCTTACAGATTTTTTCTTGATGCGCAAAGGCCTTGTAACAAAGTTGACCAACTGCGTCTGGGTTCATCTCGCATGCCACTTTATTTGCCCAAACAACCTTGAAGTCATTGTTAATTTGAAATATCGCATGAGGCAAATTATTAACGATAATCTGTAGTTGTGCCTCGCTTTTTTCCAGCGCCGCCTCTGCCCGCTTGCGATCTTCTATTTCGATGCGCAATTGCTCATTTGCCTCTGCAAGTTCAGCGGTGCGCTCCTCAACCCGTCGTTCCAGTTCGTCGTGGGCTTTTTGTACAGCCTCTTTTGCGAGATAAAGGTTGCGTGACTTATCTTCGATCAATTTTTCGAGGATATTAACCTTTTGCTCTGCTCGCCTTAATTTTTTTTCAAGAATTTCCTGTTTCGTAAACAAGATCAGTTATCCTCAGACTTATGGCTGAATGTGAGATCGAATTCGCACACATCTTCTCCATTTAACATGCAGCGGGTCTGCCTGTACTGGATTGGGGTATTATAGTAGTCTCCAACACCCTCAATCAACCCTTCCATAAATTTACACAATTTGCGTTCTGAACGGTATTCCATAATAAGTCGGCCAGAGTCAGGTTCCCTTAAAACAAAACCAGGTGGCTTTGCATCTTCCCAAAGTTTTTTTACTTCAAGATGGATGATATTATCAACGGTTTTTAGGAAATCCCTGGGGTGTTTATAGGGTGTAACAAAATCCGGGAATTTTTCCGCCAGTATTGGAATACAAAATCTGCCAAATTTTCGCAGAAGCTCAGGCAAAGCAATACCCGACTTTTCCACCCCCTTTGACACAATGGCCATCAAATCTGAGTCCGGATAACTCCCGGGTCCCACAAAAGGTCCCTTGGTCTCAAGGCTACCCTCATTTAGGATTTCCTCATATACCTTATCACCCCAGTTTTCCGATACAAATTGTTCCAGCAAATTAAAAATAATTCCTTTCATTTTCACACTCCCTTATGTGTTATCCATTCAAAGCCTGCTAGAAACAGATGCAGGGGGGGCGCATCTTAATTAATTATTGTCGTTGATGAGACCTGGGTTGAGCGGTTCAACGTTCACGGTTCCCGGTTGAAGAGCCCTAACTGGCTGTTAGCAAAAGGATGACGCGTCAATAAAGAAAGTTCACCGTTCAAAGTTCATAGGTTCAAAGGTTGTCAACCCTGAACCGTGAACCCTGAACCCTTGTAAAGTAGACTATAACCTTTGAACCCTGGTCGCCTCTGGCGCCGCCGAAGGCGGGTAAACCTTGAACCCTGAACCTGGAACCGATCACTTTAGGTTGAAATTAGCACTGACTATTGATAAGTGACATGATATTCACGGAGTTATCAGACAGGGATTTTAGGCGTTTTAGCGTATTGGTTTATGAAAAGTGCGGGATCAATCTACATGACGGAAAAAAAGAGCTGGTCCGGGCCCGCCTGTCCAAGCGGTTGCGAGAGGGGAATTTTAAGGATTTCAAAACTTACTATCGATTTGTGGCCGAAGACGAGAGTGGGAACGAACTGGTTCGGATGCTGGATGCTATCTCAACCAACCTGACTAGCTTTTTTCGGGAAAAAAAGCACTTTGATTTTCTAAAGGAGACAGTGTTTCCATCCTATATTGTTGAAAAAAGAAACTCTCGCAAACTCCGATTTTGGAGTGCAGGATGTTCAAGTGGAGAGGAGCCCTATTCTCTGGCCATATGGTTATTGGAATATTTTAATGAAAGCTTGCCTTTTGATGTGAAAATTCTGGCTACTGATATCTCCACAAAGGCTTTGGCGCTTGCTCAAAGGGGGGTGTATACTTCAAAAAGGCTTGCTAATATGCCGATACTTTTTCCCAGGAAATATTTTCAGCGGGGTTATGGCAGCCAGGATGGCCATGTCAGGGTAAAGCAGTCGTTAAGAGAACTCATTGAATTCAAACGATTTAATCTCATGGCCCCCTTTCCCTTCAAAGAGGTCTTCAATGTCATTTTTTGCCGAAACGTGATGATCTACTTTGATAAAAAAACCCAGCAGGCGCTGGTCGATAAATTCTATGAGTCTCTTTCACATGGTGGCTATCTGTTTGTAGGACACTCGGAAAGTCTGACCGGCATTCGTCGCAAGTTTGGATACGTAATGCCAAGTATATATCGCAAACGAGGTTGAAGTGGAGGCAATGATGAAAAGGGAAGAGATACAAAGGGCAGTTAGGGAGACTGTTCCCCGTGTGTTCGAGGAGATGTATTTTATGTTCACTGAGCCTATTGTAGAAGACGACCCAGCGTTTTTTTCTCCTGAATCGTGTTTCAAGGCCAGTATTGCGGTGAAGAATAGTTCGGAGTTCCTTGTGTTCTATGGTTCTGAAAAATTAGTAAAGGGTATGGCCACCAATCTCTTAGGCAAAGATAAACCGATTAAAGAGACTGATCTTGTCGATATATTTAAAGAGTCTGCCAACGTGATTGCCGGAAATGTTGTAACAAACTTATCCCTTGACGGCAGTGTCGGCCTGAATGTGCCGGTGGCGGAAAGGCTTGGAGATTGCTCAGAACTGCAGAGTGCGCAAGGCATTGTTTTCAACATTGACGATGCGTTTTTCAAGGTGTCTATTGTCACTTCAGAGAGTTGACGGAGGGAGAAATTAATATGGATGTAAAATTGATCAATCCTTTTATTGATGCGACGATGAATGTTCTTGAGACCATGGCTTCCATCAAGGTCCGGCCCGGGAAGCCCTATCTGAAGAAAGACCAGGTGGCCAAGGGGGAGGTTTCAGGCGTGATTGGGCTTACTGGTGAAGTCAGTGGCACGCTATCCGTGAGTTTTAGCGAAACGAGCATCCTTTCGCTTGTCTCCAACATGTTCGGAGAGGAAATGAAGGAAATAGACGAGGAGATCAAGGATGCTGTTGGTGAGATTACCAATATCATCTCGGGGCATGCCAGGAAGAAGCTTGAAGAATCAGGCCGGTCACTGAAGGCGGCCATCCCCACGGTGATCACGGGAAAGAATCACACCATCACCCACATAACCCCTTACCCTGTCATGGCTGTCGAGTTTAGCACGGATAATGGAGGGTTTACGATTGAGGTTTGTTTTGAAGAGTGATGCATTCGTAATAAGTCGTTTTTTCTCAATGTCGTTCAAAAAAACTTTTTACGATTTTGTTAAAAGCAACAGGAATTAGAAAGGAGAGATGCATCATGGATCCTGGCATGAAGATATTAGTGGTAGATGATTTTTCCGCCATGCGGCGAATACTGAAAAAAGTTCTCGGTCAGATTGGATTTACGAATATCATAGAGGCCGACGATGGAACAACAGCCCTAGACGTTCTTAAGGACAACAAGGTTGACCTGATAGTATCTGATTGGACCATGCCCAAGATGAGCGGACTGGATTTATTGAAGACTGTGAGGAGCAATGAATCCACAAAAGATACGCCGTTTCTGATGGTCACAGCATCGTCTCAGAAAGATGACGTATTTGAGGCCATTCAAGCCGGTGTGAGCAACTACATCGTAAAGCCATTCACCGCTGATACGGTCAAAGAGAAACTGGCGCGAATTTTCAAGGAATAGCACGTTATACGGAATCAGATCTATAATTGGCTAATAGGTGTGCCTGCTTGTGTGTCGAGACCTTTGCAAAACCCATAACAGATACCTGATACCACCCCAATTGAAGTATAGGCTGCCGGCTATGCTTGTCACCCATTAAAAACAAGCGAAAGTTAGGGCTAACAGGAGAAAAACGCATAGCAATTTCTGCACCTGCGTGCCGTCTTAGACATCCGCTTGGTTTACGCCCTTTGTGTCAAATATTCCAACACAGCCACGATTTTGACTATAAGCACCCTCCCGTATTTATATGCCGGCATAAGCCCGGAAATGCCATCCTGTTGATATTATAGGATTTTTCCCTAAGCCACAGTACTATTATTTGGCATAAAGCTTGCTTGATGTAATATATGGTCAATTTGACTATATTTTTGGGTAATCAGTGATTATTGGCTAAAGTATTTGCCCAAAACGCCGATAATCAACATAGATTCAATGATCAAGGTCACCCAATGGCAACACCAAAAAATACATTGTCCGTTGCTCAGACCGCGGCCTTCTGCGGTGTGGGACGCAGCACAGTAGGTTATTGGATTCGCTCAAATAGGCTCAGGGCTGATCGGGCAGGAAGAAACTACTCTATCCCCCGTGAGGAGTTGCTGTTTTTTCTCAAATCAACAGGGCGGGACATCCCCCATGGCCTTTCAGCAGGAGATTTTGTAGGCCCATATTTCAGGGCAGTTCAGAATTGCTGGCAATACTGTAAAGACAGTCCTCACGGGCTCAATTGCAAGAACTGCACAGTCTTTGTGAACCAGTTGGAGGTCTGTTTCATTGCTAGGACTGCCGGCCCTTTGAATTGTCCACGCTCATGTCATGAATGCCGGTATTACATGGAAATCTACCTTCCTCGAATACAATTCGTCCATCAGATCGATCTCCCTGCCGCAGTTTATAAAGGTTTCGAGGTTTGGGGTGGGAACAGGGGTTGGGCAGAGCTGTGTGAAGTTGAAGAAAAGGACTTGCCTGGAATAGGGATCGAGCGCATCGTGCATCCCGACTCAATTGAGAAGGTAATTTCTATCGTGAAACAAAGGGCGCTGGGAAACCCTTCAGTTCCCAGGACATACAGTATCTTCCTAAGAAGTTCGCAAAACGTCAGACTAAAGGTGCAAATTTCAG
>JAUWMM010000263.1 GCA_030613145.1 Desulfobacterales bacterium
GATTGCTTCGGTCGCTTCACTTCCTCGCAATGACACAGCCTCCTACGCGGGCATGACGGAAAAAAACTCTCCGACCGCTCAACTCACTACATGTATTGTCAAACGCGCAAAATTACAAGGATTTCATAGGGAAATAATCAAGGATCGAAAACTTGAATTGTAAATTACATCGGCGAATTCCTCGATTTTGGCGTCTTACTTGATTGCCCCGGTCAGGAGGCCCGAAACAATATATTTTTGGAAAAAGATGATAAACAAGATTGCGGGAATGGTTGAGATCAGCGCAGCTGCGCACATGCTTCCCCAATCGATATAAAAATCGCCGACAAAGTCATATAGGCCTACAGGGATAGTTTTGGCATTGGGCGTGCTGGTGAGGGCAAGTGCAAATATGAAGTGATTCCAAGAGTACAGAAAGGTCAGGATAGCCGCGGCAGAAACCCCGGGAAAGATGATAGGCAACACAACGCGACGAAACGCCCCGTAGTTGCTGCAGCCGTCTATCTTTGCTGCTTCAGGAAGTTCTGAGGGAACATTGTCAAAAAACGCCTTCAACAACCATATTGTGAAGGGTAGAAAGAGATAAACGTTTGCCCATATAAGAATCGTCCAGGTATCATAGATTCCCAACCATGTGGACAATTTGTAAAGAGGCGTCAGGAGCGTGACGGGAGGTATTACCCGAATAACGAGAATTAGGAGCAAAAGAACATCACTGCCCACAAAACGGTACTTGCTGAAGGCATAGCCGCCGAGGGTTCCAAAAAAGATGACAATTAAAGTGGATATTCCAGCAATTCCTAAAGAATTGATAATATAAATTTTGAAATCTCTCTCTTCTTCGACGATCAAGATCTTCCGAAAGTTTTCCAGGGTCACTTTGTGGGGCAACCAAGTAATGTCAGATCGGTAGATCTCCTTCTCCGTTTTTAAAGATGTAATTGCCGTAAAATAGATCGGAATCTGTGATAACAGAATAAACCCTAGAATAATCGTATAGGCATACACTCTAGCGTTCTTCATAGGATTACTCCTCCACTTCGGATTTTAGCAAATAGGTATACGCAAGGATGATAACAACGATCATGACAAGCATAACAACGCCTTGAGCGGCGGAATAGCCGAATCTTAGCCTTAAAAAGGCACTCTTATAGATGTCCACGGCAAAAAGCATGGTCTCATCCCCAGGTCCTCCTCCGGTTAGGGCCATCATGATGTCTACGAATCGGAAGGAGAAGGCGGTGACAACCACCATGGCCACCAACAAGGGACCTTTTAAATAGGGCAGGGTGATGTTCCGGAAGAGATTAAAGGGTCCGGCCCCATCAATTTTTGCGGCATCATAGAGATCCTTAGGAATGGCCTGCAATCCAGCCAAGAGCACAATGGTCACAAACGGGATGCGAATCCAGGCATCCACCCCTATCAATATGGGCATAGCAAAGGTTTCGCTAGCAAGCCAGGTCACAGGGCTTTGGATAATCCCCAATTTCATGAGAAGGTCGTTCCCTGCGCCGTACACGTCATTGAAAAACCACTTGAAAATAAAAGCTGCGACAACAGGAGGAATGGCCCAAGGCAAGAGAACCCAAACCCTGAAAAAATTGGGAAACTTGATTTTCTGATTCAAAGCCAGGGCCAAAATGAGTCCGAACAGCAATGAAAGTAAAGATGAGAAACCGGAATACTGAACGGTGTGGTAGAGATATCTCCAAAAATCATTGTTTTGAAACATTCGGATGTAATGTTTTATGCCGACAAATCTGTAGTGCCCAGGTGTATCTAGAAAAAAGCTCTCCTGAAAGACCAAGTATATGGGAACGATGATTAAGCCGAAGACAAGAATCATGGTTGGAAGAATGCATGTCAACGCGAAATGCTGATCCATAAATTCTCCCAATTTTTTCAAGAAAGATCGGTCTTCTCTTTCAAATTCAGGCTGCTCAGCTGATGTCACCTTTCAACCATCCCCTTAATCGGAAGAGCCCCCACTTATCATCAAAGTAAGCAGAAGGCGTTTCTTCTATTTCGTTTACTTTTTCCTAAATCCGCTTCCCCCTTAACAAAAGGGGGGGTTGGAGGCTGTTCAATAAACCGTAATCCCTCACCCCTTTGTGGGGGACAGGCCAGGTGAGGGGATTGAAATCGAGGGCTTACACCCTCACCCGTCCTCCGCAGCAGTGCTGCTGTAAAGGGTGGACCCCGACCCCTAAGGGAGGGAGTTTTCGGACAGGGGCTTGGGCGGATTTGAACCGCCAATTTATAAACTCCCATGTCACAACGGTTGTTGCGTTCGTATTAGTAAAAATACAGGTTTTTGATTTGATTTTGGGCCTTGTCCATCGCCTCCTTGGCTGAAATTTTTCCCAGGATAGCCTGATTACAATACCGGGTCAGGATATCACAAATGGCAAGCCCCTGGTGATAGTTGATGGCCTCTCCTACTTCCACGGTTTGCTTTATGGTCTCAAACGCAACTGTTTTCTCCTTCACTTCCGGATCGTCGTAGACCATGGACATGGGCGCTTGGTTCTGCTCTATGACCTGTTGGTTCTTGCAGGCTTCAAAGGTCCGCATAAAATCGAGCCAGAGGGCAGCAGCAATTTTCTCGTAAGGCTCGGAATAGACGTTTATGGCATAGTCGTAGACGCCTCCTCTCGTTGAAGCCACACCTTCTGGTCCTCCTCCCCACCCACCACACTTGGGCATCAGAGAAACGCCCCATTTCTCTTGAGGCATTTTTTCAATCAACTTGAAGTTGATCCACGTATGATTCTGCATCATGGCCACTTTTCCCCTCAGGAACAGTTCGTAGGTATCTTTGTCCGCATAAGTGGCGACACCCGTTGGGGAGACTTTATGCTTTTGTACCAGATCCACTAAGAATTGAAGGGACCTGATGCCTTCAGGGATGTTGTATTGGGGTATGCCCTTGTCATCCAACACATCCTTGGCCGTGAGTCCTTGGGTGAAGAGTCCCTCATTGATCCTCATCTTCATGGCCCTGGGATATGATGGCCCGCTGTTGAAGACATAGCCCCAGACGTCGATGTTCCCGTCGCCGTTCGTATCTAAGGTAAGCTTCTTTGCATAGTCTATAATTTCTTGCCAGGTTTCCGGAGGTTTTGTCGTTCCCAAATGCTTCTGGAGGAGATCTTTTCGGTAAACAAACTGGGTTGCCTTGATGAACCATGGGGTCCCATACATCTTCCCATTATAGCTGCTGGTGTCATAGACGGCTTTTGGATATAGCGCTATGGATTCTTTGCTCCATAAGAAATCCACCGGCTCAACCCAACCCGCTCTGTAGAAGTCAATGGATGCCTCGGGCTTTAAATATATGACAGGAACACGTCCAGCCCGCGCGGTGAGCATTGAGATTTCTTTTGGCAGCGTTGCCGCATCGGGGACAACAATCCACTCTATCTCGATGCCGGTCCTCTCTGTGAAGATCTTCCCATTTACCTCTGTGGCCGGATCATACTTCAGGCTGCCCGAATTGAAGATTACCAGTTTAGGAACCTTTCCCTTGACAACCTCCCACCCCTCTGGCGGTATCCATTTTTTTGCCGTGAGGCGTTTCACAAGATCCTTTTGCCATTGGACCTTCGCTACAAGTTCCTCGAAAGTGACCGCTTGAGCACTTTCAGTGATGGTGCCAAAGCCAAAGGCAAACAG
>JAUWMM010000081.1 GCA_030613145.1 Desulfobacterales bacterium
GATCAAGTCCTTCCGACCACTTCTACATGATATAGTCATGGACTCAATCCTCTTAACTAGTTTCCATCCATAAATGGCCCTTTTCCGCAATCCCTGCCTGAGGCAGGCAAGTCGGCGTCAATCAGCCGGAGGCTGACAAGACTGCGGAGTTGCTTGTGCGACGTACCTCGGTACGCCTCCGCGCAACCCCTTGTTTCCCTTGACCTTGCGGAAAATTGCTCATTTCTGAATTGGAAACTTACGCTTGTGCCCATTGAGTTTTTACTATTCATGGATGGGCACAAACTATAGGATACTTGATCATATTCTTTCACGAATAAGCAGGATGGAGTCGAAACAGATGCTGGTTACTGGAGGCTGGATTCAAGGTCATCCAGTATCAAGAATCCAGTAACCAGTATCGGGTCATTAAAAGATCGAAAAGCCTGTCAAAACTTTTCAAATCAATAGCCAAAGTGATGATCGCTGACCGGGGGTCTATGCAGAAACGGTCTGTTGTATGAATTGAACAATATCAGTTGTCGGTGTGCCGGGGCCAAACACTGCTTGAATACCGACATCTTTCAGGCTCTTAATATCTTCTTCGGGGATGATACCACCGCCGATGACAATAATGTCTGTTGCCCCGGCTTCCTTTAGGAGTTCCATGACCCTGGGAAAAAGATAGTCGTGAGCACCTGAGAGCACGCTCATACCTATTACGTCCACATCTTCCTGGATAGCAGCCTGCACGATCTGCTCAGGGGTCTGCCGCAGCCCCGTATAAATCACCTCCATGCCTGCATCACGCAATGCACAGCAGATGACCTTGATGCCCCGATCATGGCCGTCAAGGCCGGGCTTTGCAGCCAATACTCGAATCTTTTTCATAGGCATTGGTCAATAGTCACTGGTTATTAATATCAACAAAAGATCGTCGATGTTTGTAACATGTTGTTTTTGTATTTGTTACGGATGCTGGTTCCTGGTCGCTGGATACTGGAAGAACCGGAATCAAAAATCAAGGATCATATATCCAGTATCAAGTATCAAGCATCCAGTATCAGTACTTTCTTAGGCATTTTACAGCGTCGACACCGCGGTGTACTCTCCAAATACATCCCTTAGGGTATCGCAAATCTCTCCAAGTGTGGCATAGCACCTTACGGCTTCCATGATAGGCGGCATCAGGTTGTCATTTCCTTTTGCGCTTTTCTTAAGCTTTTTGATGGCAGTGGCAACCGCCACGTTGTCCCGCTTTGCCTTTAATTGTTTCAGTCCGGCAACCTGAGATTCCATAATGGCGGTATCCACGCGCAGCAGGTTTCTTGGGGGGACCGCCTCGTCCTGAAACTTATTCAAGCCTACCTGAATCTCTTCTCCGGCCTCCACGGCTTTCTGATATGCATAAGCACTTTCCTGGATTTCTCTTTGGATATAGCCCTGTTCGATGGCGGCCGCAGCGCCACCAATTTCATCAATCTTTTCGATGTATGTCTGGGCACGCTCTTCAATCTCGCTGGTCAGACGCTCCACATAAAATGAGCCGCCCAATGGATCGGCAGTGTTTGCGACCCCTGATTCATAAGCAATAACCTGTTGCGTCCTTACGGCTATTTGCACGGCTTCTTCAGAGGGAAGGGAGAACGCCTCATCCATGGAATTGGTATGAAGGGACTGGGTGCCGCCAAGCACGGCCGAGAGGGCCGGCAGGGTGACCCTGATCACATTGTTTTGTGGCTGTTGAGCCGTGAGGGTGCATCCGGCAGTCTGGGTATGAAAGCGGAGCATAAGGGACTTGGGCGATTTGGCGCCGAATCGCTCTTTCATGATTTTGGCCCACAATCGCCGTGCTGCCCGGAACTTGGCTATCTCTTCAAAAAAATCCAGATGTGCATTGAAAAAAAAGGAAAGTCGTGGCGCAAAGTCATCGACCTTGAGTCCGGCCTGCAGGGCGGCCCCTACATAGGCGATCCCATTGGCCAGCGTAAAGGCCAGTTCCTGGACGGCAGTGGAGCCGGCTTCCCGGATGTGGTATCCACTGATACTGATGGTGTTCCAACTCGGTATGTTTTGAGAGCAGAAGGCAAAGATATCTGTAATAAGGCGCATCGAGGGGGCCGGTGGGAATATGAAGGTCCCCCGGGCGGCATATTCCTTCAGGATGTCATTCTGGATGGTGCCTTTCAATTTTTCACAACCAACGCCCTGCTTGTCTGCTGTCTGCACGTACATGGCCAGCAGGATTGCGGCAGGGGCATTGATGGTCATGGATGTGCTGACCTTGTTTAGGGGAATCCCGTCAAACAGGGCTTCAATGTCCCCGAGAGTATCAATTGCAACACCCACCTTGCCCACCTCGCCGCGGGCCATTGGGTGGTCTGAATCGTACCCGATTTGGGTTGGAAGGTCGAAGGCTACACTCAGGCCGGTCTGGCCCTGTTCCAGCAGGTACTTGTACCGTTTGTTGGACTCCTCTGCACTGGCAAAACCGGCATACTGCCGCATGGTCCAGAATCGCCCGCGATACATAGTGGGCTGCACCCCCCGGCAGTACGGATAACTGCCTGGAAATCCAAGATCCGTCAGATAGTCACACTTAGCTACAGAGAGCGGGCTATAGACACGGTCTACCGGTATCCCTGAAAGCGTTTGAAAACTCTTTTTGCGCTCCGGGCGCTTGTCGAGGACTTTTTGTGTGTTTTCGTCCCAGGCAGCCGAAGATTTTTCAATTTTCTTTAACTTTTTTGAATCGTACATGGCAGCAAGTCCGCAGCTGAAAGCTCAAAGCTGACAGCTCAAAGGTAAAAGAAGCTTCCTGCCCTTTCAGCTTTGAGCCTTGTCTGCCCCGTGAAATGAACCACCTATTTCACCGGGGAGCTTTCAGCTCATAAAGGCAAATTGTCGTGTTTTTTCCTTGGCATACTGTCTTTCTTGTTTTTCAAGGACTCAAGGGCCCTGATCAGCTTGGGTCGCGTCTGCTCCGGCAAGATAATCTCATCAATATATCCTCTTTCTGCAGCGCGATATGGGCTCGCAAAGGTATTGCGGTACTCCTCGATCATTTCGGCCTCTTTTTTTGCAGGGTCCTCAGCAGCGCCGATCTCCTTCTTAAAGACAACATTCACCGCCCCGTCAGGTCCCATGACCGCAACCTCTGCTGTCGGGTATGCATAATTAATGTCTCCCCAAAGGTGCTTGCTTGACATCACAATGTAAGCACCGCCATAGGCCTTTCGGGTGATAACGGTAATCTTGGGCACCACTGCCTCGCAGTATGCATAAATGAGTTTTGCCCCGTGTTTGATGATTCCCCCGTACTCCTGGGCCGTGCCAGGGAGAAACCCGGGGACATCACAAAAGGTGATGAGGGGAATGTTGAAGCAGTCACAGAATCGAACAAATCGGGCCCCCTTGATGGAGGCACTGATATCCAAACACCCGGCCAGGAAGGCGGGTTGATTGGCCACCACGCCGACCGGTTGGCCATTCAAGCGTGCAAAGCCGACGATGATATTCTGAGCACACCAGGCCTGTACCTCAAAGAATTGGTGGTCGTCCACTACCGAGTCGATAATCCGGCGCATGTCATACGGCTGTCTAGGACTTTCAGGAACAACTTCTCGAAGTCCCATGTCGGTTCGGCTCGCATCATCCGTGGGCTCAATACAAGGGGGCTTCTCGCGATAGTTTTGGGGCAGATAGGTTAAAAGCTCCCTTATCATGGCCAGGACCTCTTGGTCGTCCTTGCCGGAAAAATGGGCAACCCCGCTTGTTGCATTGTGGGTCAGGGCACCACCCAGCTTTTCGGCGGTGACTTCTTCGTGGGTTACGGACTTAATGACCTGCGGGCCCGTGATAAACATATAGCTGGTTTTTTCTACCATAAAAATGAAATCTGTCAGGGCCGGAGAATAGACCGCGCCCCCCGCACAGGGTCCCATAATTGCCGAAATTTGTGGGATTACCCCGCTGCCCAGGACATTTCGCATGAAGATGTTGCCGTATCCAGCCAGGCTGGACACACCCTCTTGTATGCGTGCCCCACCGGAATCGTTCAGACCGATAAACGGGGCGCCGTTCTTGCGGGCAAGGTCCATCACCTTGCAAATTTTGTCGCTCACGGCCAGGCTCAACGACCCCCCCAGTATTGTAAAGTCCTGGGCAAAGACATAGACTGGCCGGCCATTAATGCGGCCGTAACCTGTTACTACGCCGTCTCCCGGGAACCTTTTCTTGTCCAGCCCGAAATCCGTGGATTGGTGGAGGACAAACTTGTCGATCTCTTCAAAACTATCCTGGTCAAGTAGCTGATGAATCCGCTCTCTTGCCGTCCATTTCCCCTTTTTGTGCTGCACATCGATCCGGTCTTTGCCACCGCCCAGATCGGCCTCAGCGTTTTTTTCAACCAGGGCTTGTATCCTGTCTGCATCTGCCATAATATTTCTCCAGCCTCATTATCTATCTAGTGCCTGAACGTAAAGTCATGTTCAGGAAAAATCCCTGGCCCAGACCTGGCCTAAGGCGAAACATCTTGTTTCAAGGAAGTCGCGCCAGGGCGGGCCGAATATCGAAACATGAAATTCGAAATGGTTCGACTGGCTCACCATCCTGAGCGAAGTCGAAGGATAAATTCGAATACCAAATGACAAAATGACCGAAACCAAACTTGTTGGAAACTCTATGTTTTTGTCATTGGAGCATTATTATTTCTGTCATTGTTTGCGGCTGACGCCTTGAAAACAGCACGGATTTCGAAATTCGAAATTCGAATTTTTGACCGCAAAACCGGGGTTTTCGGTCAAGCCCTATCTATGCTTCTTCTATCACCATCAGGGTCTCATCGGTTGCAACCTTGTCCCCTACTTTGACCGCGATTGTCTTGACCGTTCCATTGACGGGAGAGGGGATCTCGTTTTCCATTTTCATGGCTTCTATCTTAATAACGGGTTTGCCTGCCACCACTTCATCTCCGGTCGCTACCATGATGTCGAGAATCAGGCCGGGCATGGGCGCGGTCACCTCCCCGCCTGACGTGGCCGATCGGACGGGGACCTGCGGAGGTTCCGGGGCGGTCGGCGTTGTCTTTTGTATACCAGGCCGGGCAGGCATCGATGTGGGGGAAGGTTTTGATGCTTCTTCTACACCCTTTTTGACTTCGATCTCGTATGGCTTGCCGTCCACCTTAACAAGGGCTCGCTTGCCATCAAACTTTTCAACATCTACCTTGTAAGCTTTGTCTCCAACTGAAAGTTCAAATTTTTTCATGCTTCCTACACTTCCCTGTTTTTTTCATCTTTGACAGGTTGTCAAATCTTAAGTCAATGCCTTGTACGATAACGATTTTATCTGTATATTAAATATTTACCATAATCGCCACATTTATCAAGTCCAAAGTCCGACAGTCCAACCCGGAAATCGGTGCTTTGCTCAGCAGGGAAAAAGTGAAGCCTCCCTGTGCTCCCGCACGGGGCATTCTGGCGAAGGCGAGTATCCCCACATTCCAAGGAATCGCACCGGCCAAAATTCAAGCGATGACTATGCGCCGGGGATGTTTTTACCTGTGTTTTTCCCTTTACAAGGGGTATTTCGTATGATAAATACATCGCTTTTAAATCGAGTGACTTTGCTTTTCATCCTAATTGGGTTGGAGCAGAGCCTTAAGGTTCATTTTTTTGGCAGGTTTTATAATGAAAAAGAAGGACATCGGGTATTTCAGAAAGCTTCTGACCGAACGTGTGGAAAATCTTCTGTCTGAGGCCAGCAAGACAATATCGGGCATGACAGGCGAGATTGTGAATTTTCCTGACCCCACAGACCGAGCCTCCCTTGAGGCCGACCGCAACTTTATGCTGCGGATACGAGACAGGGAGCGAAAATTAATCTTGAAAATCCGGGATGCCCTTGATCGAATCGATAAGGGTATTTATGGGATTTGTCAGACATGTGGCTCTGAGATCTCAATTAAACGCCTGAAGGCCCGGCCGGTAACCACACAATGTATAGATTGTAAGACCAAGGAAGAGGCAAAGGAAGATGCCCTTGGGGTTTGAGTCCTCTTGAGTATCTTACATGCAAAAACCCCCATTAGGCCCCCCTACGTTGACCTCCATATCCACTCCACGGCCTCTGATGGCTCTCTTTCTCCTTTGCAGATCGTCAAAACCGCCGAGAACGTGGGTCTTCGCGCCATAGCGATCACAGATCACGATACCATCGAGGGCTCGCTCGAGGCGTTACGGCACCAGCATTCCACTGACGTTGAGATATTATCCGGAATTGAGATAAGTGCCGGTGTTGACTCGGGTACGATGCATTTATTGGGTTACTTGATCCATTTGGATGACGTCTCTCTCAGACAGACCCTCAAGGTCGTGCAAGAGGCCCGGGCCAACAGAAACATAGAGATCATAAGAAAGCTTCAAGATCTCGGAGTTGATATTAATTTTGATGAGGTCTCAAAGGTTTCAGGTGGTGGTCAGATTGGGCGGCCCCACATTGCCCAGGTGCTGGTCCACAAAGGGGCTGTTCATAGTATTGATGAGGCCTTTAGGAAGTTTTTAAAAAAAGGTCGTCCCGCCTACATTGAAAGATACCGACTTTTGCCTGACGAGGCAATCCAGACTATTTTACAGGCAGGAGGTGTCCCCGTGCTGGCTCATCCCTTTACTTTGGATGCAAAGACCGAGGGGGAACTGGACAGGCTCCTTGCAGACTTGAAACAGGCCGGGTTAAAAGGTGTGGAGGTCTACTATCCAGCCCATGGGCCTGAGCTCACCGCCCAGTATGAGCGTCTTGCGCATAGCCATGGGCTTCTTATTACAGGTGGAACGGATTTTCACGGAACGGTAACTTCGGGGGTTAATATTGGGGTAGGAAGAGGGGACCTGCGGGTACCATACCGGCTTGTGGAGGAACTCAAACGAAGTGCGACATAGGGGCCTCTATACCCCATAAGCGCTAAGTTGTTTTGTAAACGTTCACAGGTGGCATTTATGCCGTACGGAATTGTTTTGAAAGATGAACATCGAACATCGAACGTCCAACGTCGAATGAAAAACGAATATCCAATACCGAACATTCAACGGCTATTTCTGTTTCTTTTCAGCTGTTTTGATACTCGCAACGAAAATCTTAATTAATTCTTCTGTTTCCTCTAGAATATCATTTAGTAGTTCAGGTTTTTTAATTCATAGTACACGCTGAATGAGTTTTAACCATCTCTGGGTCTCCCTTTTTCCCATTCAACATTCGATCCGCCGGACAAGTGCTTGCTCGCCTGTGGCGAGTTGGACGTTCGATGTTCGATGTTCATTTTTTTCAGTAAACCTTCCACAGTCCATCCAGTGCAAAAATAACTTAGTGCCTATGGGGCTTATGGGGGCGTCCTTGACTAATTTGACAATGATGCGATAGAAGGAAAATTCTGTCTTTCCGGGGGCGAGTAAAATGCGGGTAGAAGGCGCAAAGATGAGTAA
>JAUWMM010000168.1 GCA_030613145.1 Desulfobacterales bacterium
GGAAGGGGCTACGGCTCGTCGGATTTCGCCTGGACAGCCGCCCTGTTTCTCGATCTGGTCTATGAATACTACGACAAAGACAAGCACCGGTTCGACTGGCTGGGATTGGGAAAAACGCGCAAAATGAAAAAAAAGGTGGTGCTTAATGGGAGGAAGGGCTCAGAAACTTCCCCGTCAGATAACATTGCCTCCGAACTGATGGCCTCCATTGGAAATCTTAAAAACAAATTCTATAACTTGAGTCGTGGCCTGGTAGATTATGAGGCTATGAAACAGTCGGAAGAATATGGGAGGTACCGGCAGATCGCGGCCCGACTCCGGACATTTGATCCAAAAGCACTCACTGACCCAGGCCAAAAAAAGGCCTTCTGGATCAATCTCTACAATACTATTGTTGTACATGGCATCGTGGAACTGGGAATTCAGTCTTCCGTCAGGGAAATATCGGATTTCTTTTCCAACATAGTATACCGCATTGGTGATTTTGCCTTTTCCGCGGAAGAAATCGAGCACGGGATTCTGCGTGCCAATGCCAGGCAGCCCTACCACCTTTTCCCTCTATTCGGAAAGAATGACCCGCGCCGGGGATTGAGTCTTACGAACGTCGATCCAAGAATTCATTTTGCCCTGGTCTGCGGGTCAAGGTCATGCGCTCCAATCAGGTTTTATGAACCCCCTTTGATTGATGAACAGCTGGACAGGGCGGCAAAGAACTTTGTAAACAGCTCGGAAGTGATCATCCTGCCCGAGAAGAACAAAATATTTCTGTCTCAGATATTTAGCTGGTACAATAGGGATTTTGGCGGCAAACAGAAGATATTCAACTTCCTGCTCAAATACCACGACAAGAACGAAAAAACAGAATTTCTCAAACAGAACATGAATTCCATAGAGGTTGAATACTTATTCTATGACTGGAATTTGAATCATTAGTAAAATCGCTGACGAATTTTGGAAATAAATAAAAATGGAAAAAATAGAAGTGAAGCCAAATATTGATAACCCCGACATGGCCACAACTAGGGCACAGGATATGGGGTTGTCTTTCGACTCCTGCGTGGCAGAGGACCACCCGGATCCTTGCATGATCGTTATCGTGGGCGCTTCGGGCGATCTGACGGCCCGTAAGATTGTTCCGGCCCTTTTCAGTCTATACGTCGATGGCGGTCTGCCCGATCCTTTCATCGTCGTGGGGTGTGCACGCACCAACATGGGCGATAAGAACTTTAGGAAAAAAATGAAAAAGGCTTTGTACGATTCCAACCCTCTTGATAAGGCAAAATGGCCGGCCTTTTCCCCATTGCTCCACTACCGATCCGTGGACTACGAAGACCTGTCCTCTTTTCGAGTGCTGGCCGAGTCGCTCAAGGAGTTGGACAAGAGGCACGGGATCGGAGGGAATAGGATCTTTTATCTGGCCATCCCGCCCTCCCTTTACAAGTCAACGGCCCAGATGCTTGGGAAAGCCGGTCTATCAACGGGAGGGGCAAAGGGAAATAGCTGGTCAAGAATCGTGGTGGAAAAACCCTTTGGCCGGGATCTGGATACGGCCAGTGATCTGGACCGCTCTCTTCATGAGTATTTTCAAGAAGATCAGATATTCAGGATCGATCACTACCTGGCAAAAGAGACGGTCCAAAACATCCTGATGTTCCGTTTTGCAAACGCCATTTTCGAACCAATCTGGAACAGGAGGTACATCGATCACATACACATAACAGCTGCTGAAACACTGGGAGTGGAACACCGGGCAGGCTATTATGAGCAGGCAGGTGTATTACGAGACATGTTCCAAAACCACATGATGCAGCTTCTGGCCCTGACGGCCATGGATCCCCCTTCCCTGTTCGAGGCTGATCGTGTGCGCGATGAAAAAATCAGGGTTTATCGCTCTCTCAGGCCTTTTCCTGTTCAGAATTGGCAGGACTTCCTGATGCTGGGACAGTACGGGGCCGGGACCATTGACGGAAAGCGCGTCCCGGGCTACCGCGAAGAACCAGGGGTCAACCCAGAGTCGCTGATCCCTACATTTGCAATAATGAAGGTCTTTTTAGACAACTGGCGCTGGCAGGGTGTCCCTTTTTACCTCACTTCGGGAAAGCGCCTTCGTGAAAAGCGTACGGAGATAGCGATACAGTTCAAGGAAACCCCCCATTCCATGTTTCGAGAGACACTGGGAGAATCTATCTCAGCAAACCGGCTCATACTCGGCATCTACCCGGATGAGAAAATCACCCTCACCTTTCAGACGAAGCATCCCGGTGTCAAGGTATGTCTGAGATCCGTGACTATGGACTTCCATTATCATCAGAACTACAAGGGACCAATCCTTGATGCCTATGAAAAAGTGCTTTTGGACTGCATGCTGGGTGACCAGATGCTCTTCTGGCGACAGGACGGGGTGGAACTTTGCTGGTCCTTTCTAACTCCCATTCTCATGGAATGCGAGGCATGCGGCGACCGGGCCCGGCTGCTTCATCTTTACGAATCCGGAACGTGGGGGCCGGAGGAAGATCAGGACCTGAATAATATTTAAAAAGCCAAAAATGAGAAAATTCACTATGGAGCCATACTACAAACCGGAGGACCTTTCAAAATTCGACGAGATCGGAACTGAAGCCGTTCACGTCGTCACGGCCATACGATGGGGCTCCATAGAGACGCGAGGTCAGGTTTAGGGTGCGCGCAAAAACAACTTCACAGAATTCGCGCTCAGATTTGGGTTCCCGCCTATATTTGTGCCATATGGCATTGAGGAGGTTGATTCCATCATGATGGGTCTGATAGCTTCAAACACAGAGCAATGGAAGGAGGGCGTAGCCCGAGTGGAATTGCCCTGTGTTTGGAACCTCAACTCAGAAGGGATTATCATGATCAACAATTCTTCTCTCAATAAATGGCACCGTCTGGCTCATAAGCAACTCAACCAACAGTTTGTCCATGAAATAATTCATGGGATGAATTGCTCTTCTTTTGAGGCTTCAGCAATCCTTGATACGGTTTATCGCGTTTATCGTCCCTATTTTGAGACGAGCGGAACGCTAAAGCCCGGACAGATCTTGTTCCAAGTTGTCTCCGTGGAAACTTCAACCAATACGCCTCTGGCAGAAGGCAAACAGGTCATGGTCACCCTTACTTTAGATGCTGGGCCTGAAGACCTCAGGGTCAGAGAGAAACAAGGCGTCCAGGCACTGCGTCGACACCGAATGCAGCGGATATGCATCGAAGCCTTCCAACAGGGAGGGCTATTGACCATAGAAGACCTGGCCAACAGGCTGTTCAACTGTGGCCAACGTACGCTTTCCAGAGACCTCGAAGCGTTCCGAGAGCAGGGCATTGTGCTGCCGCTTCGCTCCACTATCAAGGACATGGGCCGGTCGATTACGCATCGATCGCTCATTATTCAGCAGTGGCTCAAAGGCATGGAGTACTCCGAAATAGCCCGCAATACACATCATGGCATACAGTCGGTGCAAAATTATGTCAGCAAATTCAAACGTATCGTAGCACTGGCCGAAGAAGGCTATGACATCAACACGATTGCATTCTTAGCAAAAATGTCGGCCTCCCTTGTCCAGACCTATTTCGAACTGTACGGTAAGGGCGACATCATCCCCCATCGGCGTAAGGAACTGCAATCTTTCCTAAAAAAGGGGGCGCTTCAGATCCCCGTAGGGAGATCCCAGTGATAAGACCACCCGACAGTGTCAAGCGCTACAAGTCAGCCAAAGAACGCTTTATGAAGCCGCTTATCATGAACTTTTTCGCCCGGGAATGTCCCAGGTTCTTTGGGCCAGTGCTCAGAGAGAGAATCGCCGATGAGCTCCTTACCCTCTTTGAATCAGTGTCTCCAAAAACCTCCCGGCTCAAACCTGGACAAATCCTCTGGAATGCATTGGACAAAAATACCCGTGGGGATTCCCCAAACCGTAAATATGTACCGGTTATACTAACCGTTATCTCCGAAGAAGACGTGCAACTTCTTGTCGAAGGCGTACATATGTCAAAGATTACTGAAAACGCCATCGGACGAATGATTCGTGAAGCATACAGCCAAGGAGGCATCCTTTCTTCCAGGGATCTTGGCCTGATCACGTTGCGGCATCCCACGACAACTTCTTCGATAAGAAAACGGTTCGAAGAGCACCATGAATGTACTCTTCCCCACACCGGGGCGCTCCATGATATGGGCTCAACCGTATCCCACAAAGCCATAATCGTCAGAAAAATCGTCCTTGAAAAAAAGGACCCAGCAGCGGTCGCGCGCGAGATAAATCATTCACAGGCCGCTGTCGACCATTATCTCAAAGACTATCATCGGGTCAAAATGCTACATAACCTCAACTATGACTTAGAGTTTATCAATCAGGCAACACAAATAGCCAAATATGTTATCCGTCAGTATATAGAAATCATTAGCCAGGAACAAAATTCTCCTTGACATGCCATTTGGCAATAACTATGGCGGGACTGACCTCGTCTAAAGCGTTTTATACTCAAATTTTATGCAACGTTAGGGTTAATGCAACTGAAACTTGATAACCTCGTAAAAAGTCGTCACACCGGCCCCGCATCTAATGCGGGATAAACTGCACCCGGGGTCCAGGTTAGTCACAAATTTTTGAAAACACTGGATTCCGGCTTTCGCCGGAATAACGGAAAAGAGAACTTTTCGACTTTTTGCGAATCCATCATATTTGGGATTTACAATGTTTTAAGGCCCATCACTTTGATTGGGGCGAGGCCCTTGAGTTGAAGATATGACCAATAAAGACGCTTTAGATAATATCTACGATGCCTTTGCTGCTGCCGCAGAAAAACATGGCAACAAAACCGCAATTATCTATTTGGGCACCCGCTTCAGTTATAACAGGGTCGTCAAACTTGCAGAACGCTTCGCCTTCTCTTTAAGGACCCAGGGGGTTGAGGATGGGGACAGGATTGTCATGTATGTCCCCAACAGTGTTCAGTGGGTAATCGCCTGGTTAGGTATTCAGAGAGCGGGTGCCGTTGCTGTCCCCATAACGCCTATCTACACGGCACATGATCTACAGTATATTGCAAACGACAGTGGGGCTAAATATATCGTCTGTTCTGATACGAATTATGGATATGTAAAGCAGGTATTTCCCGAAACAGGTTTCAAAATGGCCATTGTCACAAGGCTTACCGATATACTGCCGTGGTGGAAACGCCTTTTTGGCTGGGCCTTTGACAGGGTACCAAAGGGCAAGGTTGCGAAGGAGGACAACACCCTTTCATTCAAAAAAATGTTAAGTTCCGGCAATCACAATTCTCATCT
>JAUWMM010000266.1 GCA_030613145.1 Desulfobacterales bacterium
TCGCAAAATAAAAACCTTCGGTTCCTCTCCAGTCAGGGGAAAGAAAGATTTCAAAGCTGGGAATGTTGTGTCCCGAGATCCCGATCCACTTCCTCCTTTTCCCCGGCGTGATTTTGAGGTCAATCTTTTCGGACTCGATATGATAGTATTTCACATCCATGCTATTGATCCATTTTTTAACGGCCGTGGCCTCTTTGAAAAAGGTCTTCCATCCTTGAACCGGATCGCTTCTATCAAGGTAACACGCCTTGATAATCTGATTTGTATATTGCTTCATGGTTAGCCCCGACCGCTTTGCCAGCTCTGGGGTTGGCAGCATACAAAGGGTCCAGCCAAAGGCCCCCACTTCTTCTCGTTTCTCCAGGATCTCGCGAAGAGGCTTCCTGGAGACCAGCGTCTTTGAAATTTTTCTTGGATCAACGTCGCTGAGATGGGTCAGAGATTCCGGGGCATGGAGATATATGGAGCCGTTCAAATGTTTGTATAACTCCTTCTCTCCGGGTGGCTGGAAAACGAGTTGTTTGTTATTGGCTTTTTTGTAAAAACAGCGCTGCATTTCGGATGTCGAGTCCACGCGCAGGACCGGGTGCATCCCCATATCAAGAACTTTTTCGTGAAGGCGCTCAGCCATCATCGTGGCAGCAAGATCGTAGCGAATCAAAATAATGTCATTATTTCTGAAGTTGCCGCTCCTTGCGGTCTTTAGCCCCCACAGCAAGACATCTGCATAGTGGTCTAATTGTTTGTCTGTAAGCATAATCGAGCCCCCCCAACTTGAATTTTTTTCTATCAAAATATGACAAAGGACCCCGTCCGTAAGGGCGGGGGTGAATGTCATCCTTATGTACGCGGGAGTTTGAGGGTGCGAAATCCTCAATAACAAACACTTCCGCAATAAAGTGCCACGGGCGTAGGCCCGTGGGTATCTACTACAAAACTTTTAATGGCCGCTCAATGAAACCTCGGTTTGGCAACAGCCTGTGTAGGTCTGATAATTCCCCGATTGGGCAGGCTAGTCCGCATCTGTTAGGTGATTTCGAATAAACTTCTGGATAGCCGCAACAACCTGTTCTTTGAACTCGGCTGGACTCATTGCTACCCAAACTGTGAAATTGTACAATTCTTGGGTGTCAGCCTTGAGCCATTTTTTGTTACCGTGCAAGAATGCGAACAAGGTGGTTATAGCAATTCTCTTGTTACCATTCTGAAAGGGATGGTTCTTGATCATAAGGTAAAAGAGAATGCCGGCCTTGGCGACAAGCGTGGGGTACAAGGCCTTGCCGGAGAACCTCTGAAACGGCGTCACCACACAGCTTTCGAGCACATTTGGAAACCGGGTAAAAAAATCTGGTATCGGCTCATTGAAAGTGAGATGTTCTTTCGCGAGTCGGAAGGCAAGGTATTCTACGTCTGCTACCGTGATGATTCTCATCATTCCTTGCCCAATTGTTTTAGGACTTCGCCGTATTCCCGGACTGTTTTGTGAACAGCGGCATCTATACGTTTCTTTCCTCTTCCTGACACTTCCTTCCCAAGGATGTTTGCGATAGTCTGGTCGGTAATAACGTATGTCCGGCCTATCTTTGTGGCAGGGATCTGTCCTTTCTTCACCCGATTGTAAACGGCGATGCGGCTGACCCCGAGAAGCTTGGCCAGTTCTGGGATAGTAACGTACTTTTTGTTAGTCATGGCTTTTGCCTCAATGATAATGTTAACTCAACTCTTGCAAATTAACACAAGTTAAGCTAATTGTCAAACCTTAACATAGGTTAATGTGACCCGTAGAAGTTAACACTATAAGGCTATAGATTTATGGCCCTTTTCAATGGGGTTTCCGAAAGATTTATTGAAATCCCACTATGCCCAAACGCCCCGGATCAGGGTGAACCACCTGGATCAGACCTACACATTTGACAAAGTCATTTATAGCGCTATCGTTTTGACAATCCTTCAGAGCCCTTTGTCCTTACTCGTTGATAGATCGAATTACCCTAGAAGCCATTTCAAAACCCCATCTATCGCCCGATGGCTGTGTTGAGGGCCTCTTCAAAATGCTCACATACTCCCGTGTATGCTGCGCTTTATCATCGGCCCCCGCCTTGCCCTCGAACGCGATCTGGGGTTTTGAAATGGCTTCTATGATCTTACACAGATTGTCAGCATGAAAGCCATGCCGTGACTATATGCTTCTGCTTATGTATTTACTATAATCTTTAATTGTAGGTTCGTATTCCCCTTCAAACAGGCGGCTTGATATGATGAAATCTGCGGTGGATCTATTACAGGCTACTGGTAGATTATATAGTACCGACATTCTGAGTAATGCCTTTATATCTACATCGTGTGGCTGGGTCGTCATAGGGTCCCACAGGAATATCAATATATCAAGCTGGCCATCGGCTATCATAGCACCGAGCTGTTGGTCTCCACCAAGAGGCCCACTTTTCAGTCTATGAATATCTATTGAACATGCCTCGGATATAATCTTCCCGGTTGTCCCGGTCGCATACAATTCATGCCCGGATAACACGTCGGCATTAAATTTAACCCAACTCAGCAAATCCTCTTTCCGTTGGTCGTGGGCGACTAAAGCAATTCTTTTTTTCTTTTTCATTTTACAATTGGTTCCTCTCTATATGTCCTGATCTATATGTCCTGAGTAACGTGCGCCACAAACACAAGAAGCGGGTTTGGGCAACAAGCCCTTAAGATGCTACACCCCTTTTTCCCTTATGATTGGACGACCCGTTTGTTGCACTTTGGGGTTGAAATGCTCCGGCTTCCAGCCGCTTGAAATAATCGTCCAGACTTTTTACGGCCAGGTGTCCCATCGTAAGTACGATGAGCATGTTGGCCCATAACATCCAACCGGTGCCAAAATCGGCTAAAGCCCCGAGTTCGGTATTGTTTTTCACAAGGAAAGCACCCACTACCGCCAGAAGAAGGAATATAAGCTGGTAAGGCAGAACAGCCCTCTTGCCAAACATGTATACCACCCCCTGCTCACCGTAGTAACTCCACGAGATCATGGTCGAGACGGCAAAGAACCACGCGGCAAGCGTAACCAGCCACTTGCCAAGTCCGGGGAAGGCACGATCAAAGGCGTGGCCCGTCAGGGTAGCACCCGCAAAGTTGCGAAAGACACCCTTGACGGTTTTACCCTCTTTGTCAAGGACCCACTGAGCGCCAACAGGTATTTCTTCCCATTCTATGGTTCGGGGTTTTCCCAGACGATCTCCCTGAATGGTTCCGTATATCCTGATATGTTTCCATGCCCCTTCTTGATCAACGGGTATCCTGAGCAGGAAAAATACCTGTGTATTAACTTTCCA
Source organism: Desulfobacterales bacterium (assembly GCA_030613145.1). Classification (GTDB taxonomy): domain Bacteria; phylum Desulfobacterota; class Desulfobacteria; order Desulfobacterales. The sequence goes on from JAUWMM010000266.1 coordinate 3,333, forward strand.
GGTTTCGCCTATCGGAAGTTCGGGCAAGGCACTCACCTGTTCCGGCGCGACCAGTTCGACCTTGCCTTCGTTCTTAACAAGCTCAACTACACCTGTCATCTCACCGATCGGTCCACGGTTCCAAGTGCCGGTGGAAATGATGACCAAAGCGGTCAGGCTACATATACAAAGCGTGTCAATAAACGGGCCCATTCCACCTACAATTCCTTCCCGGGCCGGCTCATTTGTCTTGGCCGCGGCATGCGCTATGGGCGCGGAACCCAGACCCGCTTCGTTTGAGAATAACGCCCGTTTC
>JAUWMM010000179.1 GCA_030613145.1 Desulfobacterales bacterium
ATCCCCCCCACCCCCCTTTAGAAAAGGGGGGAGATTTTGAGCTTAAGTTAATGACATTGTATTCGTATTTCGAATTTATTTGAACAACAGCCCAAACTCGATACGACGCGGGATTTTTAGAAATGCAATTAATGACCATGCGGAGTATATCAACAAGGCTCACATCTCTCTTGATGGCCCTCGTTTTACTCTGTTGGCCGGCAGCGGCATTAGGGCAAAAAGGAAAATATGTTTTAGGTATTGGCGATAAGCTTTCCTTACTTCTTTATGCCGGCGGAGAGCTGCAGTTAACGAGTGGGGGCCCCATCGTCCTGACCATTTCCGAGGAAGGCACTATCACCCTCCCTTTTCTGGGCAAGGCCAAGGCCGTTGGCCTGACCATTGACGAACTAACACATGACATCACGACGCGTTTAAAGGAGGATTATTTTGTTGCCCCGCAGGTAATTTTGTCGATCGTCGATTACAGGAGTAAAAAAGTCTACATCCTGGGCGAGGTGAAAACTCCCGGGTCTTATGGTATGGAGCATGAAAACACCAGTCTTATTGAGTTGATATCCATGGCTGGCGGGGCTACAGAGAAGAGGGGCAAGAAGGCTTTTGTGCTTAGGGGAGCATACGAGGATATTGCCTCCGGGGGCAAGATTGACGAACTGGTTGAGAAAAAAGAACCTATTGTCGTGGACCTGCAAAGACTGCTAGAAAGGGCAGATCTCACTGCTAATGTAAGACTGCTGCCGGATGACGTGGTTTATATTCCCCCCAGGATGTTCGCAGACATTGCCCAATCCAAGATATATGTCATGGGACACGTGAACAAACCCGGTATCTATGACTTCCAGGACGGCATCACGGCCCTAAACGCGTGTCTCCTTGCAGGGGGATTTGTCAAGTTTGCCGCCCCCAACCGGGCCACTGTAACCCGTTTTGAGAACGGGAAGAAGACGATTATCAAGATTGATTTAAGTCACGTTAGAGAGGGCAAGGCAGACGATTTCATCCTGAAGCCCGGCGACCGCGTCTATGTGCCCAAGTCATGGCTGTAAAATTTGAGGATTTCGAATTACGGTCCAATCCCCCAATTCCTCAATTCCTTAATTCCTTAATTCCTTAATTGCGATTATGGAACCATCTATACAAGATTCGAGCCAGAACATCCATCTTTCCGACTACCTTTATGTTATCAGAAAGCATAAAGGGGTAATCCTAACATCCCTTTTCATCCTGGTTGCCCTGGTCACCGTATTCAGCTTCACCATGACTCCCGTTTACAAGGCCACGGCCAGGATGGTGATTGACAAGGAGACCAAAAAGTCCCCCCTCACCGGAGAGCAGCTAGATTATGAATCGTATGCGTCTGAAAGTCTCACCTTCCAGACGCATTTTAAGCTGATCAAGGGCCGTCCGGTCCTGTCCAAAGTCTATGATATTCTTAACCTGAAGGATAGGGAGTGTAAGGATTCATCCCGGGGGCCGCTGTCCGCGTTCATAGGTAATATTGGCAAAAATGTCAAAAAACTAACACTTATCTTCCGGGGCGAGCCATCCGACCGTGCAGTGGAAGACGAGGTGGTCGATTCACTAGAAATACTTGCCGACAAGATTGACATCGAGCAGGTGCGAGACACCCGCTTGTTGACCGTTAGCGTGCAGGATGAGGACCCCGCAATGGCTCGGGCCATCGCCAACACAGTGTGCAAGGCCTATATCGAATACAATATGGATGTCCGCCTGGAGGCAACACAACGGATCTTGTCCTGGTTGGGCGATCAGATGGGAAAAATGAAAAGAAAACTGGAAGAATCAGAAGCCAGGTTTTTGGGGTACAAGGAACGGGAGAAGATATTTTCCATCACGGGCAAGGAGAAGGTACACAGCCAGAAAATCGAGGAGATAAACGCCTCATACATTAATACAAGGGCCAAACGAATGGACGTGGAAGCCAGGATAGCAGAGATGAAAAAGATACTTACCCGTGATAAAATTGTCGAGTTTCAGCCCGGATTTGCCAGGAACGAGTTATTGACCTCACTTTACCGGGAGCAGGTGCTCCTTGGCATTGAACTGAAGAAAAACCAAAAGGTATATAAGAGCAAGCATCCCAAGATAGTTGAAATCACCACCAAGTTAGAACAGATCAAGAATCGGTTGCGCTTAGAACTCGAAAAGGTCCTCTTGGGCCTGCGCTCGGAGCATTCGGTCTTGGTAGCCAAGGGAAAGGCCCTTCAGGAGGCATTGGAAGAGTACGAAAAAGATGCCTTAGAGACCAATAAAAAGGAAGCACAGTATGCCATCCTGGAAAGGGAGGTCAACACCAACAAAGAACTCTACAACATGATGTCCACCAAGTTCAAGGAGTCGATGATATCCCAAGGGATCGAGACTGCAAACATCCGCCTGGTAGAGCCGGCATCGAGGCCGATCCACCCCTTTAAGCCGAGGAAGAAACTGAATATCCTCTTAAGCATTATATTCGGTCTCATGACCGGCGTAGGTTCTGCCTTCTTTCTGGAATACCTGGACCAGACGGTAAAAAGTCCGGAAGACATCGAGCGCCATTTTGATCTTCCTGTTCTGGGCGTTATCTACGACGTTTCAGAAGACAAGAGTCGTGTATGAAGATTCCGTTCTTCTCCAATAAGAGATCTTATGACTCTATAAGGGGCAACCGCCCGCCCGTGCCCCGTCATGCGGATTTCAGCCTCATATCCCATTTTGCCGAGGCATTTAATACGCTCAGAACGAACATCCGGTTTGCAAGGCTCGACACCCCGATAAAGATCCTCCTGGTTACAGGGGCTGCCCCATATGAGGGAAAGACCACTGTGGCGTTGAACCTTGCCGAGTCCTTTGCCTACGCAGGCCAGAAAGTCCTCCTTATAGAGTGTGACCTGAGGCTTGCGGCTTTAAAGAATCTGTTTCCCTTTGATCCAAAAAAAGGGCTCTCAAGCCTCATATCTGAAACTTTTGATACCCCTGTTGAAAAAGGGAGCCTCAGCAGGCTCAGCATAGGCGATCTCATGACCCTGATCGACCTTCAGGAAAAGACCGGCACCCTTACCATAGCTGACAATAGTGATGCCTATCAATTCTCGTTCCATGGGGGGAAGTTGGTTTCATCGGTCTGGAGAAACCGTCCCAAAAACAAGCGCCTTGCCTCAGTGCTCATTAGTAGCGGCAGGATCACTTCAAAACAGGCCACAGAAGCCCTGAACAGGTCAGTGGAGATCGGACAACGGCTCGGTTTTATACTGCTCAATATGGGTATCGTGGCCCCTGACCATTTGAGGGGTCCTATCAGGCTTCAAATCATGGACACACTTGGTCGTGCCTTCAACCTTTCAGAGGCCAAGTACAGTTTTGAGAAAAGTTCGCATGTTATGTATGAGCGGGACATCATCGACCCAATTAGATTCGGAGATATTCTGACTAATGAACTGCCCGGTCTGCATATACGCCCCTTCCTTTGCGAGCAGATCGCCTCTTGGACCATCAATACGGATGTAAAGGGCCTCCATGTCTTGCCTGGCGGTCCAACCCCCCCGAATCCGTCCGAGGTGCTAGGTTCAAGGCGCATGTCTGCGCTAATGAGCATGCTCAAGGATTCGTTCGACTATGAGATTTTGATCATCGATTCACCTCCGGTAACCTCTGTGAGCGATGCATTGATCCTTTCGGCCTTTGCAGATGGTGTGATTATTACAGTGTGTGCCGGTACAATCAACCGGGCTATCATTCATAAGGCCGTAGACCAGCTCAGGCAAATCAATGCACCCATCTTGGGGTTTGTCCTAAACCGCATGAATCCAAAAGAAGAAAAACACTACTATAGCTATTATTACAAGTACAGAGACTATTATCATCAAGGGAAGGAGTAACCGCTTATCAGGCTTATATCTTTGACAGGATAACAGGATAAACAAGATGTCAATTTGTTTAACCTGAAAGTGAGAACTCAAAAGGGTGGTTCTAAATGTGAGTTTGCGTCTCTCTGTGGCAGAAAAAAGATTTGGTAAGCTCAGGGAATTAAAATGAAGAATGAACAAAAATTTTGAAAAGTCATGTCAATCCTGTTATCCTGTCAAAACAATCTCTATCATAATCGAAACATCCCTTATTGCACTTCTTGTCTTCACTCCTCTTGCCCGCGGTACGGTTCAGGTATGGGCAATATCGGTCGCCCATTTTATCACCCTGATCATGCTCACCGCCTATGTCTTGCGGATCGTTTTTAATCCGCGACCCCGGTGGGTCAAGACACCGCTCGATCTTCCTCTGATCGCCCTTTTTGTTCTTGCCGTTATCTCGTGCTTTTATTCCATTGAATTGCATTCCAGCCTTATTGCCCTTATGAAACTAGCCAATTACATCGTTGTCTACTTCATCTTCGTTAACACCATAAGGCAACGGGACCAAGTGCGGCGTGTTGCGTATACCATCACAATTGTCGGTGTCTTCCTGGCCCTTTTCGGCATGATTAAATACCTCGGTGGAGTCTCCCCGCCCTGGTGGGACTATGATGTAAAATATAAAGGGATGGTGGCTACCTTTGGCTGCAAGAACCACCTGGCCGGATACATGGAGATGGCCGTTCCCACAACTATAGGTCTGCTGATGGCAGCAAAAAGAGGATGGGCAAAGACGCTGTGCGGTTTTTCTCTTCTTTTTCTATGTGTTGCCCTGACATTGTCTCTCTCCCGTGGGGGGTGGATGTCCGGACTCTTTGCCCTTGGTTTTATGTTTATCGTTTATCTTATAAAGACAAAGACAAGACACAGAGGCCTGATGGTTACTGCGGTTGCGGTAACAACGGTTGTGGTTCTGACAGTACTTGCCAGCATACCGGTGATAGAAAGACTGGAGACGCTAACACGCGGGCAAGATGTGCCGAACTGGCAGTTGCGGACAGCGGTCTGGTCAGGTACTCTTGATCTTATACGTGACCATCCGTTGCTTGGTACCGGGCCAGGGACCTTTCCCATAGCCTTTACGCCTTACCGGCCGGTTGGCGTGAATGCAAGATTTCTTCACACCCACAATGATTATCTCCATTCTATTTCAGAGACCGGCATCTTAACAGCCGGGATCATTTTGTGGTTAATTGTTGCGGCCATTTGGGCCGGCATGCGA
>JAUWMM010000166.1 GCA_030613145.1 Desulfobacterales bacterium
CATTGGGTGAAACATAACATTCGTCCCTGTTGACGCGTCATCCTTTTGCTAACAGCCAGTTAGGCCTGCCCTGGTGCTCCGGCTTATCATAAGCTACCAAGCCAGTAATCCAGGTGTGGGCCAGGGGTTCTTCAACCGGGACCCGTGAACGTTGAACCGCTCAACCCAGGCTAAAGGCACTTTAGTTCACTTTAGGCACTCCAAGTGAATTGTAAACCGAATAACGATTCACCATACCCGAATAACGGATAACGAAACCCATGTTCAAGAATGAAAAACTAATTCGGCTGGCCCTAGAAGAAGACATCGGGTCCGGAGATGTCACAACAGAGGCACTGATCGATCCGGATCATGCGGGGACCTGTGATATTCTTGCAAAAGAGTCCCTGGTCTTGGCCGGGCTTCAGGTGGCTCAAGAGGTTTTTACCACCCTTGACCCTTGCATGAGTTTTGACACCACCTTTCAAGATGGTGACCGGGTAGAAAGCGGGGATAAAATCTTGACGGCCGGGGGCAAACTTCAGGCTTTGCTTACGGGGGAACGGACAGCCCTAAATTTTCTTCAGCGGCTTTCCGGGATTGCAACCCTTACCCGGCAATATGTGGATCGTGTTGCAGGATCAAACGTGCGGCTGACCGATACCCGTAAGACTATCCCGGGATGGCGCAGGCTGGAAAAGTATGCGGTAAAGATCGGAGGGGCCTACAACCATCGTTTTGGGCTTTATGATGGCGTCTTGATCAAAGACAACCACATTGCTGCGTACGGCGGGATCACCAAGGCAGTCGCCAGGGTTCGGGATAGCCGACCGCATCTCTTGAGGATAGAAGTGGAAGTCTCAGACATGAACCAGGTCAAAGAATCTCTTGAAAACGGCGTTGATATCATTATGCTTGACAACATGGACCTAAAAGATATACATAAAGCTGTCATACTTGTCGACGGCAGGGCCATGGTCGAGGTCTCGGGAGGCGTTACCCTGGACACCTTGCCTGAAGTTGCCAATACTGGCGTTGACGTCATTTCCATAGGCGCTCTGACCCACTCGGCAAGGGCGGTGGACATCAGCATGCGCGTGGTTGGCTGAGAAGAATTTACAACATTTGGTGGAGGAAGGTCTCATGAGGTTTTGTGCAGTCGAATATGCAATTCCAACCAAGCTTGTAACCAATACCGAAATTATTCAGGAGATCATCTCCAGGAGTACACGTTTTTTAACACAGAAAGCACTCGATTTGCTTGCATTCAGGCTCGACGAACTGTTCAAGAAGGCAGTGACCGAGGTGCGATATCACAGAGCCAAAAACGAACGTGCGATTCAGTTTGGCATTGAAGCGGGCAAAAAGGCATTAGAGTCAGCCAACATGTCTCCAAAGGACATTGATCTGTTGATCTATGTGGGCGTTGGGAGAGGCTATATCGAGCCGGCAACTGCCAATGTTTTTCAAAAAATACTTAAGCTAAAGAAAGCCACGTGCTTTGATATCTTGGATGCCTGTGCAAGCTGGCTCAGGGCGATTCATGTGGCGCATTCTTTTATCAAGACGGGCATGTACAAGAACGTGATGATTTTGAATTGTGAGTTTAACTTTCGGGAGTATGCCAATTTTGAGTTTAAGTCGCTCAAGGATATTGAATTCAATTTTCCGACATTTACGATCGGGGAGGCCGCAACTGCCACTATTGTCACCGATTCACAGGACGATGACGAGTACTACGCCTCCTTTAGGACATGGGGAGACAAGCACACGCTGTGCAAGATACCGCTGCCGCATTTCAGCGAGTACAGCGACGGCGAGCTAAGGAATGGAATTGAACCCCTCAGGTTCTTCTCTTACGGGGAAAAGATTTTTAGATTTGTCTTTGCGAAGTTGTGCAAGCATTACCGAGAAGACGCCCAACTGAAAAGTTTCAATCACGAGATCGTTTTCAGCCATGCTGCAAGTGATGCTATGAGCGACAGAGTGATCCAATCGTGCAAGCTTGGTATAGAGAAGGGTTACAATACTCACAAGCGATTTGGAAACACGGTCTCTGCATCAGTGCCGCTAGCCATGGGTTTGGCCATGAAAGAGGGAAAGCTAAAGAACAACACCAATGTCCTCATCGGCTTTGGGTCCGCTGGCGTCTCCACAGCATGGTGTAAGTTCAAGTTTCTAACCTAGTTTCCATCCAGAAATGGCCCTTTTCAGCAATCGCCGACTTCGCCATAGTAGCCTTCTTGGCTACGAGCCGACTTCGCCAAAGCACTGGCTGCGACGGCTGAACGGCTGAATCGGCGTCAATCAGCCGGAGGCTGACAAGTCTGCGGGCTTGCTTGTGCGACGTACCCAATGTACGCATCCGCGCAACCCCTTGAGACCTTTGCAAAACTGTCATTTTTTCGTAATGCGGTGTCAGGCTTCGAATTGTAATCCTCGAAATACATAATGTATTCCTCCGGTTAAAATTTTTGCCTTCCTTGCCTGACAAAAAAATGTCTCGTTTTTCAAAGGTCTCCCTTGATTTCCTTGACCTTGCGAAAAACTGCTCATTTCTGAATTGGAAACTGACGATAGTGCCCATTATCCAAGGATTCATTTGTGGATGGGCACTGACCTAACGTCTCGGAACTCCTACTCAAACCCATCACTCCAATACTCCCTCCAGGGCGAAGCCCCCCTAAGATCCTTGACTTAGCTCCACAGACCGCTGTGCCGCAGCTCGAACAGCCTCCATAAGATGCTTCTTTACCCTGTGGCTTTCCAGTACCCCGAGTGCTGCTTCGGTGGTCCCGCCTCTGGAGGTTACCTTTTTTCGAAGCGAGGCTGCAGCCTCGCCGGTCTCTTCCAGAAGCCTTACCGATCCCTTGATAGTCTCAAGGGTTAGCATGAGGGCATGCGAGGGTCTGAGCCCAAGCCCAGCCCCGGCTTCTACAAGAGACTCTATCACATAAAAGACGTAAGCGGGTCCTGAACCGCTGAGGGCAGTCACCGCATCCAGGTCTTCCTCCTCGAATTCAATCACCTTTCCAATGGCCTCCAAAATTGTGCGGGCCTGGTTTAGATCGGCCTCCTTTGCATAGCGGTTACCGCTCATGCCGGCTATACCGGCCAGGACTAGGGCTGGCGTGTTGGGCATGACACGGACAATGGGAAGAAGTCCCTTTGATTCCTCGTCCAGTGGGGCATACAAGTGTCCTTCGATCCTTTTCATGGGAAAACCGGCGGCAATTGAGATGATCAGCTTTACCCCTTTTATTGTGTTGGGAAAAGTGTCAGCAAGGGCTTGCAGGACCCCATCCATATGCTGGGGCTTAACAGCCAGAATGACAATATCAACCTGGTCAAAAAGTTCCGCATTCTCTTCAGTGGTATTGATCGTATACGTCTCTTTCAGTTGGCGCAGCCGTGCACCTCGCACATCAGAGGCCCAGATTTGTGCCGATTTACACAGACCGGATTTTGTTAGACCATTGATAATGGCTTCTCCCATGTTACCTGCACCAATAAGTCCGATCTTTTTGTCCAGCATTTTCATAATGCCCTCCTAAGAAACTGGTCAGTCTAAAGTTCGCATAATTACCTAAAATTATTAACAGCTAATTCCCCCCTTTCCTAAAGGGGGGTTAGGGGGGATTTTTGGGCAACTTGCTGAAATCCCCCTAAATCCCCCTTTAAAAAAGGGGGACTTTAAGGCGTGTTTCCGAGAACTTTGGACTCTCAAGTTAGAAAGTTGAACATCATATAAATTCAAATTAACGCTACCTGCAGATCTATGTCAACGCGCCGGATGAAATTTATTGACTTTTGAGTCGCAATTATTCTAAATATTCTCGCTTAATATCTTTTCAAAAACTGAATTTCTGAGGTTTCATCATTTTAGCCTTATATAACAAACCGTTTTGATCGTCGTTTGATCGGTCATGTTTTCAAGAACGAAAATTTTACCCAAAATCTTCAAAGAGAGGGGCATGATAATGACTGGGAAGAGGAGCTTACATCCATATTGTATTATCATAATGTTGACAATCTTTCTTATCACATCTCAGGCCTCTGCTCTTCTAACAGCCGATGATGTCGCAAATCAAGTCAAAGAATCATTGGCCGCTGGGGCAACAGCGGAAGATGCGGTTAAATCAGCTGTCGCCTCGGCCATCGCACAAGGGATGTCGGCAAAAGACGCGGCTGCTGCGGCCGCAAAGTATGCTGTAGAAGCCGCTCTCACCTCGGACCAGGACGTCAACGCAGCGATCCGAGGCGCAGTGATAGGGGCTGCCAACGGGGCGATCGCAGCGGGCCAGGATGCAAATGCTGCCCTTGAAGGTGCCTGTCAGGGTGTTATTAGCGCAGCAGCAGAGGCGGGCGCAGATATCCAATTGGCGGCATGGATGGCTGTAGGCGCTTCCGTGAGCCACGCCGTGCAACATAACCAGGATAGTACCCTTGCTGTTTGTGCTGGAGTAACAGGTACGATAACCGGAGCGGTCGAGTCCGGGCTAGGTTCTAAAGAGAAAGCCACAGTGGTTTCTGGTTCCGCCAAGGGCGCAATCGCTGAAGCCATAGTCACTGGCCAGGATACGAGGACCATCGCTACGTCAGTTCAAAGCTGTGTCTATTCGGCAGCCGAAAGTCACGGGCTCAATGCTGCCAACATGGCCATGGGTGCTGCTGCGGCTGCCAGTATAGCGGATACTTTACCTCCCAGGGCTCATCCATCTAGTGAGAGAACGCCCTCACGAGGTGCTCCGGAAGGTCCGGCTATGCCCGCTCCTGAACCTGATCCGATAGAACCAGTGCCTGATCCAACAGCGAGCGGGGTGTAGGAGCAGAGGTGGCCGTCCTGCCAATTCCATTGTAAACCCACGAAATCAAGAGTTGTGACAAGGGGAGGTATACTGAAATGTTGAATTTGGGCCAAATCCGCAATCTGCGGTCTGCTATCCGAAATACCATCAAGGGCTCATACAAATATTTCTTATTCAGCCTCTCTTTTTCCCTGTTGATCCTTATTTTTTCTGTTTCTCTTGTGGCTGCCGAGGGGGATATCACCCTTTTGCTCGTTACAGAGGAACAACACAGCGACAACTTTTACAGGAGCGAAGTAGATGAGATAAGCGTTTACACCACCATAATCAAACCCGGCATCGCTGCCAGGACCTGGACGGACCGGAGTTCAGTCTTTTTTGCCTATTCGCCTACCTTTAACTACTACAGCGATGACAGTGACACGCTTGACACATCTGACGACAATTTTGTCGGACACGAATTGGACTTTATGGCGGAAACCACATTTTATGAGCGGCTTAAATTGAGCCTCACCGAGAGGCTTCGGAAGACCAGGGAGCCCGGGGCTT
>JAUWMM010000213.1 GCA_030613145.1 Desulfobacterales bacterium
AAAAACCGGGTAGCCAAACCGAAGGGTACCCCCGAAGCTTTCCTTGTCATAGGTATCGTAGTCCCTAGTCATGTCGTAAAGATCGAACCCTGCTGACAGGGGAATATCAAAGAGCCATGGTTCAGTAAAGCCTAGTGAATAGGTGCTCTTGGTCTCTCCTCCGCTCAATTGGGTCCTCAAATTCAGGATCTGGCCCCGCCCAAACAGGTTTCTCTGTGAAATCGAAGCCATAACAAACGCCCCGTCCATGGAGCTGTATCCACCACCAAAGGTAAAAGCGCCAGTCGGTTTTTCAGTCACGTCAATCTTAAGAACCATCTTGTCGTCGGAACTCCCCTTGGTGGTATTTACCTTGATATCTTCAAAAAACTCGAGACGGTAAAGATTTCGTACCCCACGCCTTAGACGCTTGCCGCTGAAAAGTTCCTGCTCATATACCTGCAGCTCTCTGCGAATGACCTTGTCACGGGTTTTGGTGTTGCCTGCTATAACAATTTTTTCAAAATAGACCAATGATCCCTTATTGACCAAATATGTGATGCCGGCCGTAAGTTTTTTTGGGTCCTGGTCAATGCGTGGTGAAATATCTGCATAGGCATAACCTGCATCTGAGTACATGTCTTGCAGCGTCAAAACATCTTCTCGTATAAGTTCACGATTGTAAACCTCTTCCTTAGCAATCTTTATCTTTTTTAGCAGTTCGCTTTTGGGATGGATCAAATCCCCCTCAATGTCCACCTTGCCGACCTTGAACTGGTCCCCTTCATCTATCTTGATATTGATATAAATCCACTTTTCTTTATAGGTCAGCTCCGCCTCGGCCACTTTTGCCCGAATGTAACCATGATTATGATAGTGCGCAGTTATCCTAGACACGTCCTGGTCCAAGACCTCATGATCCAGATCTCCCGACGAGGTAAGCCAAGAGAAAAACCCTTTCTCATTGGTCTTCATCAAGTCCTTCAATGTCTCACTGTCATAAGCATTGTTACCTTCAAAACAAATGGTCTTGATCAATACCTCCTCGCCCTCTTCGACACTAAAATCAAGATCAGCGCGATTCTCTGACACACGCTTTGTCTCATAGGTCACCTTGACATGATGATACCCTTTTTCTTTGTAAAGATTTTCGATCTGCTTAAGGTCACCTTGAAGCTTGTTTATATTCAAAATGGAACCCGATCTAGCACTGGTGACATCTTTGATTTTTGAATCATCGAACTTTTTGTTACCTTTAATTCTTATGTTGCGAATGGTTTCGTTTTCAGTAACTCGAAAAGTCAAGACCTTCCCTTCTGGGGTGCTGGATGCCTCTACGCGAACATCACCAAAATACCCCATTTTATAAATTGACTTTAGATCCTCCTGGATATGCTTTGCCAGATAGATATCCCCCTTCTTGGTTTTCATGATTCTTTTGATCGCCTCAGATTCTATCCGCTTGTTCCCTGTGATGATGACCTCTGCAACTTTTTCCCGTCTATATATCTTCATCCCAAGGTCTCTGGCCAGCCTTTGAACAGAATCGAGCAAAGTCTCAAGGCCCTCCCCTGCCACATAAACGGACTCTGGAGGGGCATCCCCATCTGATTCCATAGCCTTGACATCCAAACTGAAGCGTTTACCAATCTTGGTAAAACTCCCCCATATCACAACATCAGCTCCCACGCGGAGCCCAAATGTCCGCAAACGGTTTAGGCCGCCTTCCTCGGTGCCCGGCACTCCTTCAATTGGTTCGCCAGGCTCCACGACCACAACTCCTTCGTCTTTTAGTTGTTTTTCAACAAGATCCCGGATCTGCCCACTTAAGTAGTCCAACCTTTCAGGAGCATGAACTTCGAACGGCAGGACAACAACACGAACCTCCTCCTGAGCTATTGCGCTGGTTCCACAAAACAGTAGTATTGACACAAACAATAACCACTTGAACATCCACACCTCAAACTTGGTTCGCCCCGCTCATAATTGGAGTGTTGGTGTACTGGAATACTGGAGTGATGGGTTTACCAGTACTCCAACACTCCATGATTCCATTTAGTCTACTGGCAATACTTTGCCGTCTATTAGTGTCACCCTGCGGGATAATTTTTTAGCTAACTTAGTGTTGTGAGTGACCACCACCGCTGTAATGCCATCGTCGCGGTTCAATGTGATTAAAAGATCATGTATTGACTCGGCAGTCCTGGCATCCAGATTTCCGGTAGGCTCATCCGCCAATAGGATCGATGGTTTCAATACCAGGGATCTTGCCACAGCCACTCTTTGCTGCTCTCCCCCTGACAGCTCCCCAACATGGTGCCTGAGGCGATCGCCCAAGCCCACCCGAGTTAGGATAGCCTCGGCCCGCTCACAAGCCTCTTTGGTATTCATACCTTTTATCAAGGCAGGCATCAGGGTATTTTCCAGGGCATTGAATTCCGGCAGCAGGTGGTGAAATTGAAATACAAAGCCAATGGTCTGATTGCGAAAAGAGGCAAGCCTTTGCTCATCGTAAGTGAAAACGCTTTCTCCCTGATAAAGGACCTCGCCATGGTCCGGTCGTTCTAAAGTACCCATAACATGGAGAAGGGTCGACTTACCCACACCTGAAGCCCCCTCAATAGCTACCATCTCACCCTTGTAAATGTCCAGATCCACACCGCGCAACACGTCAACACGGTTACCATTGGTAGTAAAAGATTTCCGGACATCTGTGAGACTTATTAATGGCTGCTGGCTATTCATACCTGATGGCTGCGGCAGGGTCCAATCTGGACGCCTGGTAGGAAGGATAAAGCGTAGCCAAAAAGCTGATGGCTATGGCAGACAGGGCTATCAGAACCACGTCTACTACCTGCACCCTTACGGGAAGCGTGGAAATGTAGTAGACATCGCTGGGGAGTTTCACAAATTCATACCGCTTCAACAAAAAACAAAGCACGCTCCCTCCCATTAATCCGAGGATGGTACCAACAACGCCAATGACGAGACCATCCAACATAAAAATCTTCATGATGCTTTTACTGCTGGCGCCCATAGATTTGAGTACGGCTATATCTTTGGTCTTTTCCATGACCATCATAATCAGGGTGCTGATGATATTGAAGGCGGCCACTAAAATAATTAAAACCAAGATTATAAACATCACGGTTTTTTCCAGTTTCAAGGCCGAGAAAAAATTTTTGTTCATTTGCATCCAGTCCTGTGTCCAAAAGGCAGGCCCCAGACAATCGAGAACAGACCTTGAGACCCCGTCAACTCCGTAAATGTCATCCACCTTAACCTCAATGCCATGAACCGATTGACCTAGTCTGAGGAGTTGCTGCGCCGACTCAACGGAAACGTAGGCAAAGGATGCGTCATAGTCGTACATTCCCGAATCAAAAAGACCCACGACCTTGAACTTCTTCATATGAGGTATGCGGCCTCCAATCGGCGTCAAGCTACCACCAAAGGGTGACACGATGTAGACTTCGTCTCCCGGATACGCCGCCAACAGCCTGGAAAGTTCCTTTCCCAGTATGATACCGGGTGGAACACCTTCGCCACTAAGAACCCGCAAATCAGTGTCCTTTACACTCTTTTCCAGGTCCACCACCCGTCCGGCCCTTGAAGGATCAATCCCTCTCAAAAGAGCCCCTGAAACGCCGGAACCATGACGGAGCATGACCTGGCTGTAAATATAGGGGGCTGTGGCTTTTACACCATCCACAGCCTCAATTTTTTTCATGACCTCCTTATGATGGTCTATTTTACCAGAACGGCTCATCACCCTTATATGGGCATTTGCCCCCAATATCTTGGATTTAATGTCTGTCCCGAATCCGGTCATCACCGCGAGCACCACCATCATAGCCATTACTCCAAGCATAACCCCTGCGACGGAGATGACTGTGATAACCGAAATAAAAGCCTGCTTTCGTCTGGCCCGAAGATATCGAAGACCAACAAAAAGTTCAAATGACATGATTGGTGTCCCGTTGAGCCGGTTTGTTAGTCACTGGTTACTGGTTACTCGATACTGGATGCTGGATACTGGATACTCGTTTCAACTTCTTGTAAATCCGAAATCCGCATTCCGAAATCCGAAATCGAACACTAATGACCAGTCCTTTTAAGCTGCGGGAAAAGGATCACTTCACGAATAGAAGCCGCATTGGTCAGCAGCATGACAAAGCGGTCAATCCCAACACCTTCGCCTGCTGTAGGAGGCATGCCGTATTCAAGCGCCATAACGTAATCTTCATCCATATAGTGAGACTCCTGGTCACCAGCCTCTCGGTTCGCAACTTGATCCAAAAAACGCCTTTTCTGGTCAACAGGATCGTTTAATTCCGAAAATCCGTTGGCAATCTCCCTTCCTCCAATAAAAAGCTCAAATCGCTCCGCTATGTTAGGGTCTGAACTGTTCCTCCTTGCAAGGGGTGAGATCTCCACGGGATAGTCTACAACAAACGTCGGTTCAATCAGCTTCGGTTCTACCAACACATCAAATAGCTTAGCCAGGATCTTCCCTACCAGTTTTGCTTTTCTAATTTCAATTCCCTGTGATCCGGCAAAATCGAGCAAACGCTC
>JAUWMM010000319.1 GCA_030613145.1 Desulfobacterales bacterium
TGTGGTTGAACTTATGGGGTTTGTCAGTGGGTCAATTGTTATCGGGAGTGATAACGAATAAGAATATGGTACATTATCCATCAGCATTTGAAGCGTGGCAGTATCTTGGGGATAGTTTGAAAGATCCTCAAGATATCCCGGAATTACTTTATACCGTGCAACAGCATATAGCTGACCGTCCTGAATCTCCTGATAAATAGGATCACCGTTGCCATCCGTACTATTTGACGTCGTATTCTTCAACTTTGCCTTGATGTGGGAGAATCTTTGCGGACTTATGCCGCCATCAATGACGGAGTACACAAATTCATCAGGTGGGGTTATTTCAAGGGCGCCGGAGATAATCTCTTTTCGGCCGACCCCAATAGCATTATCCGGCTCATTTCCAAGGGTGCCCTTAAAGACAACCTGTATAGAGAGGTCAGAAATGCCTGCCGGAATTGCTGGCGCAAAATCAAATATAAATTCTGAAGGGTTTGTGGAGTTCAAGGCGTCGATCTGTAATTGATCAAGCAGTACGGGGTGTGACATAGAGTATGAATAATCAGCGCCTTTTCTGTATCGAGCAACTACAACAATTTCGCCGTTAACGATAGGTTCGGATATTGTGGCATCATTTGTGTCTGTTCCAAGATCCGATATGTTTCTAACGCTTACCTTGATTTGGGGAATGTCTCTTAACCAAGACACGGTTCCAACATCATCAACTTCAGGAATGCTATCTACTATAACATTGCTCATTTCAAGCTTCCCGCGGAAGAAGTAGTCAAGGAGGGCTGCGTTATAGCCTATTGCTTTGGGAACTAAGATGTTGGCGTATTCTTTAAAACAGTTGTCATCTAAGGTGGCCTTAAGATCAATACGTCCTTGTTCAAACATTTTCTCAACTTCTTTACGCAAAAGTCCGGCAGCGGCCAGATGCTTGAGCTGTTTTCCATCTGAAGTTTGCCCCTGATAGTAGCACACGTAATCGTACTGGCCATCTTCAGCAGTATACTCGGTACAAACAAATGCGGAGGGATTATTGGTAGGATAGTTGTAATCCTTAAAAACGGTATCTAAGCTCAAAAAATTATAGTTGGTATATTCTGCCAGTCCTATGGGGCCTGCCGGACTATAACCCGTTAAGGGATAAGTATCCCATAGGTTGGTGATGGCGGCAAGGCCGGGGGCGTCGCTGAGTTGAAAGATTGAGGTGTCGGGGGGATCGCTTGTCAAGGTGATTTTTTTAGAATTATACTTACACCACGTTTCATAGGTTGACGTCCCAATCTGAGGAATGCCTTCCGGCTCATCACAAAAAGGCAGGATGTGGATATCGTTTCTCACATGGGCAGGCACTGAACTGTCTGCCAATAGATGCATGACCTGACCCAGCGCTCTGAAGCAATCAGCAAGGTTGGTGTCTCGATCCTCTTTGCTTGGGCTTGTGATCCCTGCGTGGTAGTGCTTTCGTGCCTCCTGCCATGACCAGTCGTTCTCTATGTACTGAGCCCATAATACTGAGGAGTCAAACTGATACACTGAGGTGTTGAGCCCGGCCGACTCAAACGGCTTCAAAGGATCATGAAAGTGCCATACAAATCTTGGAAAGTTGTCTTCACTTTTGCCGCCTTCTTGGAGCCATTCGCGAACTGTTTTATCATTAAAGCTTTTTTCAATGCCTTCATAGAAGTCCAAGTAAATTTTCAAGTATTGATCAAGAGTAGAGGATTTCGCTGCTTTCTCATTAATTGTTTGGTGTGTGCCTTTTACGTCATAGCCTGCTGAAGGCCAGGGAATACTGAGCAACAAGATACAAATAAGAAAGGATATCATTCTACACTTACTCATTTTTCCACCCTCGCTTGTTTATGAAGATTGGCTGAAAGCCCAGATTAATTCGTTCTAAATCTCTCAAGTAAAGAAACTGTTTCATTTTATCATTTGGCACGGACGTAGGGGAGGAAGGTAAATTATCCTTTCTCTCCTCCAATGTTTTGAACCCCGGCAACTTAACTGTCACATATTCATTTGACCTGAACCATTGCTCATTGATGCCAGTGGACGTTGTTCCTTCATGGCGGGGAAAACACCCGTAGCCCGGCTTGAAAATCGTAAAGGAGGGGCAAGAATCAAATAAGTGCAGGGGCCTGAAGGTAAAGCTCGTAAGGGACGGGATCTCAAACTCTCCGTTCTTGTCGGTGAGCGTCTCCTGGGCATCCAGGTACTTATGAACCGGCCCTGCAATAAAGTGAAACTTGGTATAATACACAGCAAGCACCGCAGCGCCCTCCAAAGGTTCCCCGCTCTCTTTGTCCACCACTTTCCCCATGTAAGGACCATAGTGATGCACTATGGCACAGCCGCTATTTACGATGAGTACTATTACAGCAATCAACAGACCTAATCTTTTCCCCAACATTTTTCACCTCATTTTGGTTAAAAGCTTCTGATTTTCCACATGCCCCAAGGGTCTTTAACAAAGTAGATATAGTAGGTAACCCATTTGTCCTGCCCCTCGA
>JAUWMM010000073.1 GCA_030613145.1 Desulfobacterales bacterium
GGTCGTTATTGCAATCATAGCGGTCTCTCTAATCATTGCAATCCCGACCTACCATTTGTCCATCAAGCCCACGGTTAGCTTGAACGGCGCTGCGCGGCAGCTTTACTCTGATCTCCAGTTGGCCAGGCTACGTGCGGTCAGTAACAATACTCGGTATGGTTTGGTTTTCTCAGCAGGTCCCAGTTACATTATTTTTAGAGATAGCTACAAAAATTCTCAATACGATGCCGGCGAAGAAGTGATAAAAACCGTTGACCTGGCAAAAGAGTATCCAGGGGTTCAATTTGACACTTCAGAGGGTGGCGGAGATGGCATTAGTTTTGTGAATAATTCTTCTTCAATGACGCCCAAGGGGCTGGCGACCAAACAGGGCACTGTTTATCTGATAAATGAAAAGGGCAAAGGTCGAAAAATAGTTGTCAATAATATGGGGGGGGTGCGGATTGAAAAGTATTAGAACCCATCTCAAAAATGTGTCTAAGTCCCCATGGCGACGTTGCGGGTCGGCTCAAAATGCTCACATACTGCCGTGTATGCTGCGCTTTTTCGCCGCCCCGCGCCTTGCCCTGAACACTGATCCACATTTTTGAGATGGCTTCTTGTCTAGCAAATTCTGAGGTGCGCCATAGGAATCTGGTAAAAGACCGGAGGGGCTTCAGTCTCCTTGAGGTGCTACTTGCCATGTGTCTTCTTAGCGTAGCATTGCGAACAACGGACATACCTATATGCTGTTTCAAAACCCTTTTCTTGGTATGTTTGGCCATTTTTGGAAGTTCTACGTTCGCTTCGCTTACAATGAACAAGGCATAACGAACAGTGGATAGACGGCATTTTTTGAAATGGATAAGCAAAGGTATCCTTAGCGCTTCAGGGTTTTGGCTTTGCACCAGTAGAGATGCGTGGGGAAAGTCAGCCTTTGACTTTGCCTTGGAGGGACAGAACCTGATTGCGGCCGAGCGCTTTGCCGAGGCCAGAGATGCGCTGAAAGAAGCCGTCCGCCTGGACCCAGAGAGCGATTGGGCCCACGGTCTCCTTGGACGTGCGTACTATGGTCTTGGCCAAAAAACCGAAGCAGTAGCGGCTTTTAGAGAAGCGGCGAGGATCAATCCAGCCGACACCTATTCCCGTATGATGATCGAGATCATTACCCAGAAGCCGATACCCAGGCCAAAGAAATCAGAAAGTCCCCTAACCCCCTTGGAGAAGAAGGCCAGAGCCGAAGAAGAATCCATGTTCAACCGGCTTACCCCTGAGGGTGGCCTTGCCTACAGGGTCAAGCGGGTTGTGATTGACCCCGGTCACGGCGGGTTTGATTCGGGTGCAGTGGGACCCACCGGCCTGAAAGAAAAGGATGTAACCCTTGACCTTGCCCAACGTCTGAAACGAAGAATCTCTGAAAAAGGGAAGATCAAATGCTTCCTGACGCGTACAGGAGACTACTATATTCCTCTCAGTGATCGCACGGTAATTGCCAATCAATACCAGGCTGATCTCTTTGTCAGCATCCACATCAATGCTAATGAAAACCGAAAAGCACACGGCTGCGAGATCTACTATTGTTCGGAGACGGCTTCCAGCAAGGAGGCGGCCCGAGTTGCAGCCTTTGAAAACGCTGTACTCAAATACGATGAACCGTTCAAGAAAAGGCCCGGCTATATAGATATTGAGGAGATCCTTTTCAACTTTGAAAGAAGGCTATATTGGGAGGAAAGCGGCAAATTTGCCGGGGTCTTTCAGAACCGTTTTCAGCAAGCCCTACCTTTCAAGAGCCGGGGAGTTCACTCTGCGAATTTTTTTGTGCTTCGAAGTGCGAAGATGCCATCAATCCTACTTGAGACCGGGTTCATTTCGAATTACGATGAAGAGGCTGAACTGAAAAAGGCCTCGATTCGAGATGAGATCGCTGTTGCTGTGGCAAGAGGATTGTTATATGGATCTGGATGATCTCATTTTTCAAGGGGCTGACTACCACTATAAAGGAGAATTCGACAAGGCCATTGCCAAGTTCCAGGTGGCCCTCAGAATCGATCCTCAAAATGAGTATGCACATAACCAGCTTGGCATCCTTTATGCCAAAAAAGAGCGGTTCGACGCGGCTTTTCGTGAATTTCACAAGGTGGTCCAGATCGACGGACATAACACCTATGCTCTGTTGTGGCTTGGGATTCTTTACCTGAAACAGGGAAAACTTAATCTTGGTTTTGGAAAATTTCAGAGAATTATTGAGATCGACCCCAGCAATGCCGATGCCTATTATTTCTTGGGGGCGATTTACAATTTCAGGCACAATACCGCCAAGGCGATCGAGTACTTGAAGAAGGCCAGGGACGTAGACTCTGACGAACCCGACACCCATTACCGACTTGCCCAGGCCTTTCATAACCTGGACATGACCGACAATGCACTCTTGGAGTATCAGCGTACATTGGACCTGAAGCCGTCCCATACAAAGGCCATAAGCGGCATTGGATGGATCTATTACAATCGTGGAGACCGGCATTCAGCCATAGCCGAATGGAAAAAGACCCTTAAGATGAACCCTAAAGACCGCGACGCCGTTTTTAATTTGGCTAAGGCTTACAACGAGTTGGCTTGGGAGGCTATAAAGGGGAACAAGCCTAATGAGGCTATTTCGTGCTGGAAAAAGACACTTGGAGTTGACCCCAAAAACAAGGCGGCCCTATACTATCTCAAGAAGTATAAGATGTGAACCGTTTTCCTCACTCCGTAATCGCAAAATTGCTCGCAGGAGTGAGCAAAATTTGGCCTTTTTCAAAAAGCTAAATTTTTCCAAATAACGAAAAGGAGGGTGTTATGAAAACAAAAACACTGGTCGTAGTTGTTGCTGTTGCGCTCATGCTTGTCTTTCCGGCAACAGAAGGTTTTGTGGCAGAGTGGCATGAGTTTGTACAACCGGTCAGCACCTATGGGAACATTAACTGGTCACAGGGAATCATTACGGCCGTAGGTATTGGATCGCCGCCTGAAAAGTACTATGGGAAGCCACAGGCCCGCCCCATGGCCCTCAGGGCTGCTCAGCTGGTTGCTTACCGCAATCTGCTTGAGGTAATCAGTGGGGTAAGGATCGACTCGACCACGGTGGTTAGAGATTCCATGGTTGAGAGTGACCTGATCCGGTCACAGGTGAGCGGTATGGTTAAAGGAACCCAGGTCGTAAAGAAGGAATATCTTTCAGATGGAACGGTGGAGGTGACCCTGGCCATGAGCCTCCGTGGTGGGTTTTCTCAACTCATACTCCCCACCGACATTCAGCAGATGCCAGAGATCAAAACGATTTCTCCGGCACCACCCATAACTGCACAGGAACCCATGACCCCAATGCCCACGGCGTCCGTATATACCGGCCTAGTGGTGGACGCTCACGGTATAGACGCCCGTCCGGCTATGTCACCCAAGATCTTTGATGAGAATGGGCAGGAAGTATACGGCTCGGGCTATGTGAGCCGAGAATATGCCGTTCAGCAGGGCATGACCGGATATGCTAAGGACCTGGCCACAGCCCAAGCTAATCCGAGAGTAACCAATGAGCCGCTTACGGTCAAAGGTCTGAGAACCGAAGGACCGGGGAAATCCAATCTTGTCATTAGCAATGCTGATGCAGCCAAGATTCGAGGTGCTTCTGAGAATCTTTCGTTTTTGAAGAAGTGCCGTGTCGTGATTGTTTTGGACTGATCGGGGATCACAAATCGTAGAGAGCAGAGCGCAAAGCGCATAGAGCGAAGCGAAAAAAACGCCATGCGCTATGCACCATCGAATAACAAATCAGAGGAGGTAATACGATGAAGATTAAGCACAAAATGATAAACGTGGCCTTAATAGGAGTTTGGCTCACCACCATCTTTTTCCTCCAAGGATGTGCTCCTAAGGTACGTGCTCCAGAAAGTCTCTTGGATACCCCTGAACATCACGTACAGAGCGGCATGAAACTCCTCAAGTTGGGCAGATACGATAATGCCATGCGTGAATTTGAACTGGCCAAGGGGCTCGACCCGGAGTTTTCAGGGGCATACGTTGGCTCTGGCTTGGTGTTTGGACACAAGGGTGATTTCAAACAGGGAATCGAAGATATGGACAAGGCTGTTGACCTGGCCAAGACCAAGGAGGAAAAGGTCGATGCCAATGTGGGGCTGATACGATTGTATTCGTTAGGAAAGGAATCTGCCCACAAGAATTGGCTCAAGAAGGCCAAAGGGGCTTATGAAGACGCTATCGACGAGTTGCCGGAATCCGCAGCTGCTCACTACTATATGGGTGAGGCCTATAAAGGGGCATTGAACTTCGACATGGCAAGCCAGCTTTTCAAGAAGGTATTGGACATCAACGACACTTACGTGGTTGAGGCGAACGATGCATGGAAGCTGATCCAAAGAGCACAAAGAGCAGCTCCCGGCACCATGATCGGCAAGAAGATTGCCCTAGTCGATGAGATTACCCGTGCAGACATTGCAGCGCTTTTTATCCAAGAACTCAAGATAGATGAGGTCTTTGCAAAAAGGACCAGAAAAGAGTTCGATACGAAGTTCAAGAGTCCGGAGAGGAATTTTATTACCGAGCATGTGGTCAAGACGCCGGCAGCACTCGATATTGCAGATCACGTGCTAAAGACGGATATAGAGGCTGTTATGGAACACGGTATCAAAGGCTTAGAGCCGTATCCGGATCACACCTTTAAGCCCGACCAAAAAATTGCACGGGCCGAGTATGCCATAATGATCGAAGACATCCTGATTAAGGCAACAGGGGATGAAGAACTCGCCACCAAGCACATCGGCGGCCCGTCGCCTTTCCCGGATTTAAGGAATGATCTTCCGTACTATAATGCGGTAATAGTCTGCACGACAAGGGGTATTATGGAGACCAAGGATATTGCCACCGGCGAGTTTGATCCGATGGGGTCAGTCTCAGGTGCGGATGCATTACTCATAATACGCAGGTTAGAGTCTGTGATCAACCCGTAAAAGAGGGCTGAGAAAAAAATCTCTCGAATGGTCGATGATAGGATTTAAAAATCATATTGTTTTGGTATTACTTGTGCTGGGGTGTGCTGGCGGATCCAACGGCTTGACTTGGGCTCAGGACGCCTCTGCGGCCGGGCTTGAAGCTAAGCAAGGGGCCGGTGAAACCAGGGCCATAGACGTCATTGGCAGGGGCAGGATTTATCGTGATGATGTGGCCGGGGCTAGAGATAAGGCGATAGAAGACGCCTTGCAGGGCGTGATTGAACAGGCTGTTGGTCTTGTGGTTACCTTGGAATCGGTAGTGCAAGATTTTCAGCTTTTGAGTGATCAGGTCTATGATCAGACGGATACATTCATTCATGATTACAAGGTACTAACCGAGTCAAGGTCAGGCCTATACTATCGTGTGGCGGTACAAGCTACCGTGTCAATGAATGCTATTCAAGATAAACTTCAAAGTATTGGTATCCTTGTGAATCGTAATGATGTGCCGACGGTAATGTTCTTTTTGTCCGAGCAGAATATCGACGAGCCTTTACCTCGATACTGGTGGGGGCAAATCCCTCTTGGTACTCAGTTATCTGTCGCCGAAAAAGCTCTTTCAGACCACATGCGTGGAAAGGGTTTTATCATTGTAGACAGGGCAGCAATAGGCCGGGATATTAAGTCTGGACAGGAATATGTGAGTTCCGAGTTAAGCGATGTTGCCGCGGCAGAGCTGGGGAAGAAGTTCGGTGCCGACCTTGTCATAGTAGGAAAGGCCGTGGCCCGCTATAGCGAGAACGTGACAGATGTGAACATGAAGTCCATTCAGGCAACGGTGTCTACACGTGCTATCAGGACAGACAGCGTGATGTGCATTGCTTCTTCCCAAGGTACCATGGCAGCCGCTCATTCGGATAGCACAGTTGGAGGGACAGAAGCCCTCATCCTTTCTGCTTCAGGGGTGGCGCGGGATCTCGCGAGGCAAATTGTGGCCAATTGGCGCAAGGACGCAAGGCAGCCTGTTCTGGTAGAATTGATTGTAAACGGTATTAAAGAGTATGCCGATTTTGTCAGGTTCAGAACGCATCTGAGAAAACATGTTCGGGGTGTCAGGAACGTGTACTTGCGCAGTATCAGGGCCGGGGAAGCAAAGATGGATGTGGATGTCATGGGAAATCCCAAGATTTTGGCGGATGAGTTGATGTTGCAGCGCTTTGAGAACCTTGGGGTGAATATTTTTGAGGTTTCTGAAAAAGGGGTAAAACTTGAGCTGATACCAACGGAAAGAAACGATTGATGGTTGATCCTCTTGACCAACGACCGATGGCAATAATAAGCCCTCAACAACTAACAACGAGGCACAAGCTATGCAAAATAAATGTGCGTTAATCCTTTTTGCTCTGGTTACACTGATTTTTCTCTCTGTGGCCGCAACAGGCCTTGCCGACGAACCCGAAATCGTTGAAATGGAAGAGGGGGAGGCCAAGGTGACCCTGATTGAAGGCAGTGCCGACCTCTTTCGCAAGAAAGCCAATCTAAGACAACCTTTGAGAGAAGGTGATCTTCTACGCCACGGGGATAGCGTGACTACCGGAGATAAGACCAGAATCGAATTGGCTATGCCTGATGGGAGCTTTCTACGTTTCGACGAAAAGACAACCTTTGAGTTGATTTCAGTTGGCTATAATGAACAAGCCAAACAGCGGGATATCGAGTTACACTTGGCATTGGGTAAGACCTGGGCAAAGGTTGCCGGGCTGATAGGGGGCCAAGGAAGGTTTCAGGTTTCAGCCGAGAATGCCGTAGCTGGTATTAGGGGAACCACCTACCGGATGAACGTGAATCCGGACACTTCTGTTGACGTTAAGGTTTACTGGGGCGAAGTACATGTGAGCAGCCCCCCAAAAACTGTTGACAGACCCCTGAAGGTTGCCGAACCAACGATAGTAGAAGGCCCTCATCCGGTTAAGGGCCCACGTCCTGTTACTGTGCAGGAATGGGTTTATATCGTTCGAGCTATGCAACAGATTGCTGTCCTGCCGGATGGTACGGTCTCAAAACCCTTTCGCTTTGATCCCGGGGTTGATGCCAATGACTGGGTTCGATGGAACCAGAGGCGCGATCAGGCACACTAACCGTGAAGCGTTCAAACCCTATTAACATTCCCAACACATTGACGCTTCTCCGTATCCTGTTGACGCCACTCTTTGCCATTTTTTTGATCAAACACTTCTTCGGTCTCGCCTTGTTGGTCTTTGCAATTGCTGCACTAAGTGATGGAATAGACGGGATTATAGCCCGTCTATTCCATCAGAAGACCACATTGGGGGCCTACTTGGACCCGGCAGCCGACAAGCTTTTATTGACAACCGCATTTGTGACGTTAGCTATTCAGGAACTGGTTCCGAGCTGGCTGGCTGTCATAGTTATTACACGGGATGTTCTGATCCTGTGTGGTATTGCTCTTATGATTATGACGGGTCGCGAGTTTCAACCGGTGCCATCCATCCTCAGCAAGATCACAACCGTGGCACAGCTGGCCAGTGTGCTTGCAGTTCTTATTGGTTATCAGGCCCCGAGGTTAGCTGAGCTTCAAGGGCCACTATTCTGGTTTGCAGCCGGCATGACCATGGTTTCCGGATTTCAATACATTTACAGGGGTATGAATATTCTCCAGCAAGAACCATGAGAGCGGCCCTAATAAACAAATTCGTCCTGGTGAAGGCTGTCTATTTTCTTGACACCATTCACAATGCTTGATAGCAGAAAAGAAACACAGGCACGTAGCTCAGGGG
>JAUWMM010000107.1 GCA_030613145.1 Desulfobacterales bacterium
AAAAAGTACAATATTCGCCCGCAAAGATAAAGCACTGACGAGCATGTTGAGCAATTCGTTGGCCTTCAGTTGTATTCTAGACACTCCTTAACTTATTGAAGTGATACGTATAGTGGTCTCATAGACCTCGTTTGGGCCGGATATTGAACAGTCTCTTTGTTGCTTTTCCGGCCCTGTCCTTTTGCATCCCTTCTACAAAATACAATAATTGCCTATAAATTAAATTAGTTGTTCGCATTCACCCTGCTTCTATATCAAATTCTCACCTCTTGGCACGTAACTTGAAATAACGCGTAACCCAAATACGCCCCAGCAATTTATCGTATCGCTTCTTATAGAAGTTACACAAATGGATTTCTTCATGGGAGAAAAATCCCTGGCCCTCCCTCCAAGGGCTGGATGCCTCTTCTGGCCAACACGGCAGTTACATCGGGCTTGACGGCTCCTGAAATCCTCCTCCCTGAGGTGAGGGATCCGGCCTTTGGAGGGAGAGCCAGGGGAAAGAGATATGGATTACACATTGGCCATCATCACGCAGGACCGGGGACTCGAGAAAGTTATGCAAAGAATCTCGAACTATTTCGGTTGCGAGTTGAAGCATTGTGAAAACTGCGAGGATTTTATTAAGGATTTTGGCGGTAGTGCTCTGGGCGTGGTTGTTATCGATGGGTCGATTTGTTCCCAGCCACGTTTAATGGACTTGCAAATTGTTTTAAACGAAGCTCCGGCCTGGCAAGTGGTCTATCTGCCCCGTACCAACAAGAAAAAAGAGATCAAAGATGCCATGGGTTTTGGAGCTTTTGGCTGTCTGCACAAGCCGGTTAGTGAGCAGGAAGTACGACAGATGGTTCAATCAGCCGTGGGGATATGAGTTAAGAATATGGAAACGATAACGTCTATCAAACCTGTATTGGCCGTTTCTATTTCTCTCTTTTGCACGTTTCTTATAATTGCCTCCGCTAAGAAACCAAATCTGAGGGAAGGCTGGACCTTTCTCGCCGGTATCATAAAATTCGGTATTGTTGCCTCCATGATACCCGTGATCTTGCGGAAACAAGAGATAGTTTACAATCTAGTAGATATCCTACCTGGTGTGGGAATCGCATTCAGGGTTGATGCGCTTGGATTACTTTTTGCCCTCGTATCCTCTTCACTCTGGATCGTTACATCTGCCTATTCTGTTGGCTACATGCGAGGCCTAAAGGAACACAGCCAGACCAGGTATTTTTGCTTCTTTGCCCTCGCCCTTTCAGCGACCATTGGAGTGGCCTTTTCAGCAAATCTTCTGACCCTATATCTATTTTACGAAATGCTGTCGTTTGCCACCTACCCCCTGGTCACGCACCACCAGGACCCTGAGGCACGTGCCTCAGGGCGAAAGTACCTACTTTACATCGTTGGCACCTCTATCGGGCTCGTTTTGCCTGCCATGCTTATATGTTACAACCTGACGGGGACCCTTGAGTTTTCCAAACAGGGTCTTTTCGCTGGAACCGAACCTAAAGCCTTGATGGTTCTTCTTCTGTTTATGTTTGTTTTCGGATTTGCCAAGGCAGCTATTATGCCCTTTCACTCCTGGCTCCCTGCAGCCATGGTTGCGCCCACGCCGGTCAGCGCCTTGCTGCATGCGGTGGCTGTTGTGAAGGTTGGCGTATTCAGCATTGCTCGTGTGATGACAGGGGTCTTTGGGACAGACCTGTTGTCTTCATTCGATCTTGGAACCGTCCTTTGCTACGTTGCCTCCTTTACGATCATAGTTGCTTCACTTATCGCGCTTTCCCAGGACGGCCTGAAGCGACGGCTTGCATTTTCAACCATTGCGCAGCTTTCCTATGTTGTCCTGGGGATTGTGCTTCTTTCGCCCAAGGGGCAGATCGGCGGTATGGTCCATATTGCCATGCATGCCTTTGGCAAGATCACCCTCTTTTTCTGCGCAGGGGCTATTTTTGTGGCCACGGGCAAGAAGAACATCAGCGAAATGGTAGGCATAGGCAAGAGGATGCCGGTCACCATGATAGCTTTTTTCATCGGCTCCCTAAGCGTGATCGGGCTTCCACCCACCGGCGGATTTTTCAGCAAGTGGTATCTCGTGTTGGGGACTCTCCAGGCCGATCAAATGCTTATGTTAATTGTCCTTCTTACAAGTTCGTTGCTCAACGCAGCGTACTTTTTCCCCATTGTTTATAAGGCCTTTTTTTGCACACCTGAAGAAGCGATGTTTGAAAACAAAGTGCAAGAGGCCCCCCCGTGGTGCGTGACCCCGCTCGTGGTCACCGCAATCGGGTCTATCGTGTTATTTTTCTACCCTAATGTGTTTCTTGACCTGGCAACACTCGCCATAGGAAAATAATCGGAGAGTATATGAAGCAGAAAAAAGAATTCGACTGGTTTGACAGGCCTGAGTCCATAAAAAAACTCTGGATCATGCTGTACGCTATTTGCGGACTCCTGGTGGTGGCTGATTTCTTTACCCACAGGCATCCGCACTTTGGGTTTGACGGTTTTGTCGGATTTTATGCGCTTCTCGGTTTTGTCTCGTGTTCGGTTCTCATACTCTTTTCCAAGCTAGTGGCTCTGGTGTTGAAAGCAAAAGAGGCCTACTATGATAAGTGATTTCCCACCTGCAGCGATTTTAATACTCGGCGCTTTGCTCGTTCCTTTTTTCAAGGGCAACGCCAAGAACTGGTATGTGATCCTGCTGCCTGCTGTCGCCTTTTATCTCATTTCCCAACTCCAGATCGGTTCTTCCTGGCAGGTTCACTTCTTTGGCTTTGACCTTACATTTTTGAGGGTTGACAAGCTGAGCAAGGTCTTTGGCTATATCTTTACACTAAACGCCACTGCAGCCTTTGTCTATGCCTTTTATGTGAAAGACAGCACCCAGCACATGACAGCGCTTTTTTACATAGGAAGCGCCCTTGGCGTGGTCTTTGCGGGTGACCTGGTTGCCCTCTATTTCTTCTGGGAGATAATGGCCGTTGCCTCCACGTTTCTCATCTTGGCACGAAAGACCAAAAAGGCTCAGGCAGCCGGCATGCGCTACATCCTGGTGCATGTCTTTGGTGGGCTTTGCCTGCTGGCCGGCATGGTGATCTATATAACAGAGACCGGATCGATTGCCTTCAATGCCATGACCGACCGGAACCTGGGGACCTATCTTATCCTCATAGGGATTTTAATAAACGCTGCAGCGCCTCCCATGCAGGCCTGGCTTGCTGACGCCTATCCTGAGGCTACTGTGACCGGAGGCGTAATTCTTAGCGCTTACACCACAAAGACCGCGGTCTATACCCTGGTACGGGGATTTCCCGGCTGGGAGATACTGATAGTGGTCGGTTGCATCATGACCATATACGGCATTATTTACGCCTTGTTGGAAAACGATGCGCGGCGAATCCTCGCTTACAGCATCATCAATCAGGTAGGCTTCATGGTTTGCGGGGTTGGTATCGGGACGATGATGACCATAAACGGCACTGTAGCCCATGCCTTTTGTCACATCATCTATAAATCACTTCTCTGGATGTCGGCAGGCTCTGTTCTGTACATGACCGGAAAAAGCAAATGTACCGACCTTGGAGGGTTGTATAAGACTATGCCA
This sequence comes from Desulfobacterales bacterium, assembly GCA_030613145.1. Classification (GTDB taxonomy): domain Bacteria; phylum Desulfobacterota; class Desulfobacteria; order Desulfobacterales. Next base: position 3,602 of record JAUWMM010000107.1, read on the forward strand.
TTGACCCTTATTTTTGGCACTATTGGAGCCATGGCCATATCCTCGTTTCCCGGTACGAGCGGATTTACCAGCAAGTCCCTTATCATTGACGGCGCGGTCCATGAACACCTGGTTTGGGTGTGGCTTGTCTTAGAGGTGGCGTCCGCAGGTGTTTTCCTGCATGCGGGTATCAAGTTTCCCTACTTTGATTTTTTCGCTAAGGATAAGGGGTTGAGACCCGGGGAAACGAATAAATCAATGCTCATTGCCATGGCTTTTATGTCCTTTCTGTGCATCTTTCTGGGTCTTTATCCGCAGCCGCTTTACAATATCTTGCCCTACGAAGTCCACTACCAGGCGTATTCGTTTACCCATGTGGTTGCACAGTTGCAACTGCTCATGCTTTCGGCCCTGGTCTTTTTTCTGTTTCTCAAGCTGCTCAAGCGAACAGAGACCATCTCCATTGATACCGACTGGGTCTACCGCAAGGGAGGGCGTCTCTTTTATTATGTCGTGGAGAGGGTTTTAAATGGCGTTAACGCGCTTTCTGACCGCGCCATTGCACGTGCAATTCCGGCATGGTTAGGCCGGTTTAGTAGAACCCCCGTCAGTTCTATGGTGACACTCTATATGAGAGCAACGGGCAAGGATCGTCGTTCCATTGAGGATTTCAGACGAGAAGCAAATCCAGAGGCAACCACTCTGTTGCCCATGGGGATGCCAGTGTTCATTAGTATTGTTTTTCTATTTTCGCTTTTTGTTATCTTTGCCTTCTTCTAAGGAGAGTCAATTGTTGCCTGTACTGTTACAGGCCTTACAAACCGATCAGCGCAAATATATATTCGGAGGGTATCCAGATGGGAAAAACCGTGCTCAGTGTTGATGATGAAGACCATATAAGAGAATTTGTTTCGACTGTGCTGGAAGAGAACGGCTATACGCCCATCCAGGCAACAAATGGCGAAGAAGCAATGGATACCATTAGACAACAGAAGCCAGACCTCATCATCATGGATATCTTGATGCCAAAGCAGAGCGGGATCAGGTTGTACCGGGAACTGAAGACCTCTGAGTTGCTCAGAGACATCCCAGTGATCATATATTCTGGAGTGTCCAAAAGAACCGCACTGCGCGCCCAGGCCGCCCAGACGGAAACGAGTGGTGAAAGCGTGCCCGACCCAGATGCCTATCTGGAAAAACCGGTGACACCCGAGCGCCTGGCAGCAACTGTCAAGAAGTTGTTGGGTTGATTTTATGAACTCGGCAACAACCACGGAGTAGATCAACTATGGAACCAGGGAAATTACTCTATGCCACGAACATTAGGCAACCAAGCTTTTCTGAATTTGAGCGCTTGCTGACTCTTCGCACGCTCGGGCTTGAGGAAGTGATCTTCTTGCATGCAACCAAGGTAGAAGGGTGGGAAGGGAGGCTCGCCGATTACGGCATGAACTCAAAGACCTTGACGGTAGAAGGGCCCATGGTGTCCTGTATCTTGAATGTGGCCCATCAAGAAGTAGCTTCACTGATCGCAGCGAACCTGAACAGAGGCAAGAGGCGGCTACTGCGTGGTTCCCTGACAACGCAGTTGCTGAGAGCATCCTCTTTGCCGGTCCTTGTCTTGCCCGAATATGTCGAAGCCGCCGATTCCCCACAAAAAGGCATGTTTGACCATGTCATATTTGCTACTGACTGGTCAGCTGCTTCGGAAAGGGCCCTCGATTATCTGCTCAATTTCAAAGAAATTATCAATGAGCTGGAAATCGTCCATGTCATACACAAAAAGCCGTCCGTAAGAGACATGCGGAACCTCAAGGAGAAGCTCTCACAAGCACGAAAGATATTTTTAGATCATGGGATAGATGCTGAAGCCCATGTTTATGCGGGTAAGCCATCTGAAGAAATCATGCTGGCGGTCAAGGATTATGATGCTACATGTATTGTTATGGGAACTACCGGCATGTGGACCCTTAAAGATATGTTATTGCATAGTTGTTCCTATCGGGTGGCAGAAGCGTCGAAGGTGCCCACGCTGGTTATTCCTTGATATGAGAGACGAGAGGCTCCCACCCAAACCCTCCCCCTTCATGGGGGAGGTCAGGGTGGGGGTGGAAGGAGAATGTAGATGGAAGTCACGCTGTTGCTTGAGGCTACAGAAAACGCTTTCAGGATTGTAGAGCGGGCCAGGAAACATGCGGTCGGTTTACTGGATACGGCCGTTCAGTTCACGGCAGAGCAGACACGGTTTTTTGAAGAAAAGAGGTGGGAGCTCCTGTTTACGGGGGCCGAAAGAAGAAAAACGCGATTTCAGAATTTTCTTGGAACAGCCTTTATCCTTTTTGCGTTCTGGATGTTGCTCTCAGGGAAGTTTGACGCCTTTCATCTCTCGCTCGGGGCCATGTGTTGTGTTTTGGTGGCGTACCTATTCCATGACTTATTATTTGCCAACGTGAGAGTCGGAGACATGCGAGTCGTAGCCGCCCGATTTATTCGCTACATTCCGTGGCTCATTCAACAGATCGTGTTGTCCAATCTCCACGTGGCTTCTCTGGTGCTGCGTCGCAGAATGCCCATAGACCCTCACATAGTAAAGTTTAAGACAAAATTGGAGACTGATATATCCAGCGTCACCCTGGCAAATTCCATTACCCTGACACCGGGGACTATCACCATGGATATCAAAGACGGAATATATTATGTGCACGCCCTGGACCATAAAGTTGCCGATGATCTGAACGCTGGTGAGATGGAGGACAGGGTGGCCCACATATTTATGGAGGCAGATCATTTGTACGTACAGGACGTACTAGATGCCGCCCGCATATATGGGCCGCTGCGTGCATAGGTCGTCTCAAGTTAATCCCCCCACCCTGCCCTCCCCC
>JAUWMM010000193.1 GCA_030613145.1 Desulfobacterales bacterium
GAGATATATCGATTTCAATCCTGACATTACGGACCTTCGTAAAAAGTCTTTTGCGAAAAACATTACGGACCTTTCACTGTAACAGGTGTCTCTATGCCTTACTAACTTTATCAAGAAAATTATAAATAATATCCTGAAATATTTATTCCTTTCAACTTACATTTTTTATAACAATTAAGGCCATTTGTCAACTATTAATCTCTTTGAACACACCCCTGCCGTTGACGAGGGCATGCTTTGGTGCTAAGAAAAACAAGCCCATCAATAGTCGATGGGCTGATTTGTGCCAAGTCATAAAACCGCTGTGAAATTTCCATAGAGAGGCGTTGTGTCAGGCAAAAACCTTTTTGAAAGGATCCTGGAGGCGCACGGCATAAGCCCTGCGCCTGGGCCGGGTGAGCCAATAGAGCTTCCGATTGACCAGACCCTTACACAGGATGCCACGGGCACCATGGCCTGTCTTCAGTTTGAAGCACTTGAGGTGCCGCGGGTTGCCACCAAACTCTCGGTCAGCTATGTGGACCACAATACCTTCCAATCCGGATTTCAAAACAGCGATGACCACCGATTTCTGCAATCCTTTGCAGCCAAGTACGGCGCTATCTTTTCCAGACCCGGCAACGGAATCTGTCACCAGGTTCACTTGGAAAGATTTGGGGTTCCGGGTGACACCCTGCTGGGCTCTGACAGCCATACATCAACAGGAGGGGGCCTTGGGATGCTGGCTATCGGGGCTGGGGGCCTTGACGTTGCAATGGCCATGGCTGGGCACCCCTTCCGCTTGACCTGCCCGGAGGTTGTACTGGTGCGGCTGGATGGGGCACTCTCTCCCTGGGTCTCTGCCAAGGACATCATCTTGAAACTGCTTCAGATCGTCTCGGTTAAAGGTGGCACTGGAAAGCTGTTTGAATATGGAGGCCCTGGGGTGTCCACTCTGTCGGTACCCGAACGAGCTACGATTGCCAACATGGGCGCAGAAACCGGGGCTACAAATTCCATCTTCCCAAGTGATGAAGTGACCCTTCGCTTTCTGGAATCGCAGGGCAGAAAAAAGGACTTCAGACCCCTTGCTGCAGACCCTGACGCATCCTATGCTGACACCCTGACCATAGACCTCGGCAAACTGAAACCCATGGTAGCACAACCCCACATGCCGGATCTGGTCTGTGCCGTAAGGGAGATTGCCGGGCTAAAACTGGATCAGGTGGTCATAGGAAGTTGTACCAACTCCTCTTACATGGACCTGGCTATTGTGGCACGTATCCTGAAAGGAAGCTCCGTGCATCCAGAGACAAGCCTTGTGATAGCACCCGGCTCCAGGCAGGTGCTTGCCGCACTGGCCCAAAGCGGGGCCTTGAACGACATCATAAAAGCCGGTGCCCGCATCCTTGAATGTGCCTGCGGCCCCTGTATCGGCATCGGTCAATCTCCGCCTACGGATGGAGTGAGCCTCAGGACCTTTAATCGAAATTTCAAGGGACGAAGCGGAACCCAAAGCGCCAAGCTCTATCTTTGCGGTCCGCAGGTAGCTGCGGTCTCTGCACTTAAGGGTAAACTAACGGACCCGAGGTCGTTTGGTGAACCGGCCAAGGTTGATATGCCCGAAGTTTTTCCGATGCTTGACCACCTCTTTGTACCGCCTTCGGATAATCCAGAGGCCGTGGAAGTCGTGCGTGGCCCAAACATTAAACCTCTGCCCAGGGGCCGGGCCATGCCTGAAATACTTGAGGGAAAAGTTTTGATTTGCCTGGGGCATGACATTACCACAGACGACATTATGCCGGCGGGCGCCCACATCATGTCCCTGCGGTCCAACATTCCGGCTATTTCCGAATATGTATTCTCACATAAGGATCCTGATTTTGCCAAAAGAGCAAAGGATAAAGACGGTGGATTCATTGTTGCCGGGAAAAACTACGGCCAGGGTTCCAGCCGGGAACACGCGGCTTTGGCACCTATGGTCCTGGGGGTCAAAGGGGTCATAGCGTGCTCTTTTGCCCGTATCCACAGGGCTAATCTCATAAATTTCGGCATCCTTCCCATGACCTTTATGACTGATGACGAGCTTCAGCAAGTTCAGCCCGGCGACCAGCTCATCATTGAAGACATGGCAAGGTCTTTAAAGAACGACAGAACCCTTCGTGTCCTGAATACAACCCGGGCCAATTCCTTTGAGGTGCGCATCGATTTGGACCGGAGAGAAAAAGATGTGGTAATGGCAGGCGGACTTCTCAGGTTTTTGAGACAGCGAGGTGCGTAGTAAGGAAATTCATGTTCTTTCAGACAGAAAAAATCATAAAGACAATCACGAAAACACGAAAGATTGCCTGCCCTGGCGCTACGTGCCCGGATCAGCCGCCGACTTAGCCTATGTGCCAGGGCTGGGCCAGGGAAAACACGAAATAAAGCAACATTCAGACTTTCGGGTCTTTGTACTTTCGTGCTTTCGTGATAATTTTTTTTGGTTGCGGCTTGTCCGGGTTAGGTATTTGGGATTTGAGCGTTCTGAAATCCGCATAGCGCCTGTCGGCTTGAGAACATTACCGAAATCCGAAATCCAAAATTGTAAGGTGAGGTCATTATGCTTCATTTGATGAGAAAACATGCTGGCTCCTGGATGATCAAAGTGGTGCTGGGAGTCATTGTAGTAGTCTTTGTATTCTGGGGTGTGGGGAGCTATAAGGCCCAGAGAGGGAACCGTATTGCGGTTGTAAACGGTGCACCTATTGTTCTTGAGGAGTTCCGAGGTGTTTACGACCAGTTGCGGGAGGGATATCAAAGACAGTTTGGCGATGCCTTTGATGAAAAACTCGCCCAAAGCCTTAATCTCAAGGGACAGGCATTGGACCAACTCATCAACCGCCGGCTCCTTCTCCTTGAGGCGACCCGGCTCAACTTCCGCGTGACCGACGAGGAATTACTCAGGGCAATCGAACAGGTGCCGGCCTTTCAAAGGGACGGTCGCTTTCACCCGCAGGTCTATCAGCGAGTCTTGTCGCGTAACCGGATGACACCAGAGATATTTGAAGAAAACACGAAAAATGACTTTCTCATAGAAAAACTTCAAAGCTTTTTCCTCGGCAGCATCAAGGTATCTGAGGCCGAGGCCCTTGAGACCTATAAGTGGCTTGAAGAAAAGGTGAGCCTCGAATACGTGGTCTTCAATGCTTCGGCTTACAGTAACATCGAGGTAACTTCAGAAGAGATCGAAACCTATTTTACGAAGCACAAGAAAACCTATGAGATACCCCCTGAAGTCAAGGTCCAATATCTCCTGCTTGATTTCAAGGGGTTTGAAGCCCAGGTCAAGATTTCAGAAGAAGAAGTCCTCACGTATTTTGATATCAACAAGGAAGACTACGGAACGCCCAAGAAGGGCAGGGCACGCCATATCCTGTTTAAGGTAGAGCCGGGTGCCGAACAGGAAAAAACAGAGGAGGCCCGGGAAAGGGCCATAGATGTTTTAAAGAAAGCAAGGTCTGGGACAGACTTTGGCAAGCTGGCCCGGCAATACTCTAGTGATCCGGGTAGTCGAACAAAGGGGGGCGATCTGGGATACTTTGCCGCAGATCGTATGGTGAAGCCCTTTTCAGATGCTGCCTTTGCCATGAAGCCCGGCAAGATCAGTGAGCCCGTGAGAACACGTTTCGGCTGGCATATAATTAAGGTGGAGGAGATCCAGGAAGCCAAAGAACCGGTCCTGGCCGAAGTCGCAGGCGAGATTCGCGACAAGCTTTCGAAAGATGCGGCCAGAACCCTCGCCTTTGATCGTACAGAGGAAATCTATGAGGCCTGTTACGGAGCCGGCGGCATATCAGATGTTGCCAATGCCAATCAGCTCAAGGTACATGAGACCGGGTTTTTCCGCCGCAATGGGCCTGTTAAAGGGATCAAAGAGGGGGGGAAATTTGCCGGGACAGCCTTTGCTCTCGCAGAAAACGAGGTCAGTGAGCCCCTTGAACTGTCAGACGGATACTATATAGTTGAACGAATCGCCAAGGAACCAGCCACCATCCCGGACCTAAAAACAGTGGAAGAAAAGGTAAGGCAAGACCTGATCCAGACCAGAAAAAACGATTTGGCAAAAAAGGATGCCGAGGAATTCTTGAGTTCCCTGAAAGGCGGGGCCGAGTTTCAAAAGGCTGCCTCGAACCAAAAGTTTAAGGCAAAGAGTACTGTTTTTTTCAAGCGGTCCGGGGCGATCCCGGGGATCGGTTTGGAGCGGGAGATCCAGGACGCGGCCTTTCTGTTAAGTCCATCAAAACCCCTTCCGGATGCTGTGATCAAAGGGAGACAAGGATATTATGTAATCCGATTTAAGGCTCGACAGGAGGCTGATCCAAAGGAATTTGAGATTAAGAAATCGGAAATCACGTCCTATCTCTTGCTCAGTAAACGTCAGGGGGCTATTAAGGAATTGCTGGCTCTGCTGCGCGAAAAGGCTGAGATCACTGTTGAGGATGGATTCCTGGATTGATGACCACGGAACGTGTTTTTATCTCTCACAGAGCCCCCAGAGGTTCACCCTGTTAGATAAAAAAGGAAGTTCATTCGCAAGTGCTGTCCTTAGCGTTCTGCAGATAGATTTATCGTGTAAGGCTGTCATACCATCTAACAGGGCAAGGAGTTCTTGAGTTGAATCCTTGAGAGAAGGATTCAACTCAACCGGCCATCCCGCTATCGGGGGAGATGTTCGCTGACCCCAAATCTTTATGTCGCTGCCCAATCATGGCATACCCCAGATGACACATGGCACACTCTGCCTTTGGCAGAGGAGTGTTGTCTGATTTTTCCTCTCAAAAAATCAGATAAACTATTCATCTCTGAGCCCTCTGTGGGCTCGAGCGACCCTGAGCCTGGGCGAAGGGGAGCGGGCGAGAGATCCGTAGACTCTATGGGAACCTGCCAATACT
>JAUWMM010000022.1 GCA_030613145.1 Desulfobacterales bacterium
GTGACCCGCCATAGCCTCGGCGAAGGCGGGTTATTGCTTCGGCGAGTTCCGCCGTCCTGAGACACAGTCAGGATGCCATGTGCGGGAGCACTGAGAGGCTTCACTACATGGAGCAATTTTAGAAAAATATCCAATTGCTGAGCGTCAAAATCATAAACTATTTGAGGGCGTTAGCCCGAATATTTGCAATTTGGTGAAGCAATTCACGAATCACAAAATGGCTCACGGGAGTTAGCAAGATCGGGACTATTTCAAAAAGCTAAACTATTACGAATATGGTGTTATCAGTATCAGGCGAACAAAAAGTCCAAGGGTCATTGGCAATGTGCGGGATAAGGCTGTTTGACATTGCGCTGGCAGCGACAACCGGTCTGCTGCTAACCGCCTCGTTTCCGCGAATCGGCTTGGGATTCCTCGTCTGGGTCGCCTTTGTTCCGCTTTTCTATTCCATAAGAAATACCCCGCCTATGGCAAGTTTTAAGCTTGGATTCCTCGCAGGGCTGGTTCATTATGCGACGCTTCTTTACTGGATTTTTGGCGTCATACACCACTATGGTCAGCTGCCGAGCATCCTGTGCGCTGTTATACTCATGCTACTTGTGTTCTACCTCAGCCTATATCCAGGACTCTTTGCAATGGTTATCAGCCGACCTTTGGCAAGGCATCTCCCCAACTATTTGATCGCACCCTTTTTGTGGACTGCCCTCGAATATGTCAAGTCATTCTTCCTGTCCGGCTTTCCATGGGAAAACCTTGGCCACTCGCAATATAATCAGTTGCACCTAATTCAGATTTCAGATATATTAGGAACATACGGCCTGTCAGCTCTCATAATGGGCGTCAATGCCGTGCTCTTTGAAGCCTGGGATACTTTCTCAAAGAATAGGGGCTTTGCCTGGAAGCCCATCATCACTGTCGTCTTGGTAATAGCCGGCTTTTTGACCTACGGCACCTGGCGCATAGGAAAGATCGACAAGGCTGCTGAGGCCGCGCCCAAGCGTGCTATTGCGTTGGTACAAGGGAATATTGACCAATCCAAAAAGTGGCTTCCCTCTTTTCAATATGAGACCGTCCAACGCTATGGTACCTTGTCTGTTGCCGCCTTGAAGACCGGCCCGGACCTTATAATATGGCCGGAAACAGCTCTTCCTTTTTACTTTTTGCACGATGAGGGTCTTACAAGAAAGTCGCTGCAGGTAGTTCGCGCTTGCGGGGTCAATTTTGTTTTTGGAAGCCCCTCTTTTAGCAAAACCGGTCAAACAATCCGCTATTACAACAGTGCTTATTTGGTTGACCCCTGCGGCAAAGTATTGGGCAAATATGATAAAGTACACCTGGTGCCCTATGGTGAATATGTTCCTCTCAAGCGCTACTTTCCTTTCCTGGGAAAGATAGTGGAAGCTGTGGGGGATTTTGAGCCCGGCAGGAAGGGCCGGGTCCTGTTGTGGGGTTGTGAAAAAATTGGGGTCTTGATTTGCTTTGAAGCGATCTTTCCGGACTTGGCCCGTTCAATGGTTCAAAACGGTGCCCAACTGTTGATCAACATCACAAACGATGCTTGGTTTGGGAACTCAAGCGCCCCTTACCAGCATCTTTCCATGGTTGTATTTCGGGCGGTTGAAAATCATGTGGCAGTGGCCAGAGCGGCCAATACCGGTATCAGCGCCTTTGTCGATCCTGTAGGCAGGCTCTTTGATGAAACGCCCCTGTTTGAGGAGGCGATTCGAACCCGTTCGCTCCCTTTGATGAACCATAGGAGCTTCTATGCTCGCCACGGCGACATTTTTGCTATAGTGTGTGTTTTGATAAGCTTGGTCGTCTGCATAGGCTCTTTTTGGAAAAAAACTTAGGGGCTTTGTTCCCAATTGGAGACCACTAAAAACTTTTGATTTCAGCAGGTTGCACCAAGGACTAAGGAGGTACTGCTATGTCAGTTGAACTAAAAAGCAAAATCGAATCTCTTGGAAGTAGGCTAGAACAACTCAGGGGTTATCTTTGACTTAGCTGGAAAACAGAAACGGCTCAAAGAAATCGAAAAGATCATATCTAAGAAAGACTTTTGGGATACTCCGGAAGCAACTAAAGAAATCCTGAGAGAAAGAACGACTCTTTCCGATACAATAAACTCCTGGGAAAAGCACCACCATGATCTGGAAGACGCTGAGGTCCTTTTAGGCCTGGCCATAGAAGAGGATGACGAAGCGAGCATCCAGGAGGTCTCGGAAACAATCCAGAGGCTGGAAGAAGCCATTCATCGCATGACTCTTGAATGGATGCTAAGCGGCAAAGACGATGCCAAAAACGCTATTGTCTCGATTAATGCCGGCGCAGGAGGAACTGAAGCCCAAGACTGGGCCGAGATGCTCTTCCGCATGTACCTCCGCTGGGCTGAGCGAAAAAATTATAAAACCACTGTTGTCGATTTACAGCCTGGCGAAGAAGCCGGCATTAAGAGCGTCACCTTTATTGCCAGTGGTCCTTATGCTTTCGGTTACCTGAGGGGCGAGACCGGGATCCATAGGCTTGTTCGGATGTCCCCATTCGATGCCAGTAATCGTCGACACACCTCATTTGCGTCGGTCTCGACGTCTCCGGAACTCAACGAGGAGGTTGTTATAAACATTGAAGAAAAAGATCTACGCATTGACACCTTCCGTTCCAGCGGAGCAGGCGGTCAGCACGTCAACAAGACCAGTTCTGCTATCCGCATAACCCATTTGCCGACAGGAATCATTGCACAGTCTCAGCAGGAATCTTCACAGTATCGAAACAAGGCAATTGCTATGAAAGTCTTAAAGTCACGATTGTATGAATACGAGGAGAGTAAAAGGGCCGACGAAAAGCAAGCAATTTACGAAGGCAAGGATGAGATTGCTTGGGGAAGTCAGATCAGGTCCTATACCCTGCAACCCTATCAGATGGTCAAAGACCATCGAATCAATCTTGGGATAGGAAATGTTAATGATGTTCTAGATGGAAACCTGGACCCCTTCATAGAAGGTGTGCTTCTATCAAAAACTTAGGGGCTTCGCTCCATACTCCATCACCCCATCGTTCTATATAAGGAGCGGGCATTATGGCTAAGATATTGTTTGTCGATGACGAAGAAAGCATTAGGACCCTTTGTGCAGAAGAACTGGAAGAAGAAGGCTACGAGGTCATCACAACCGGCAAATGTAAGGATGTGTTGGAACTGATTGCCTCTACGCGACCCTCTGCTGTAGTTTTGGATATCCGTATGGACGACTGCAATGGGCTGGACCTGTTGCAAGAAGTACGCAATGCCTATCAGGGCCTTCCGGTTATTTTGAACACGGCCTATGACTCCTACAGAGAGGATGTAAAATCCGTCGCCGCCGATCACTATGTGGTCAAATCTTTTGACCTGGCAGAACTCAAAGCCAAACTTGCCATGGTGGTCAAGGAAAAAAATAGCCCATGAAACCAATTTACACATAAAGCATGATCCTGTCGTTCCATCCACGCGTCAAGGGGGATGTCAATCTGCGGCTGACCCTAAAAGGGCTTTTTTCGGACAAAGAGACCAGGCTGATCGACTCGGCCGACGCCATCGTGACCACGCAAAGCATTAAGGCCCACCAATACGAATTTTGTCGAAGGCGCTGTGTCAACCTTTTTCCCGATTATACCTATCGATTTGGCTTTGAAGGAAAATATGGGAACACTCACCTCTTTCAAAAGTTCAATACCCCCCACCCTGAGACCAGTTGCTATGAGTCAGTAGAAAATTTTATGTTTCGTCATTTCAAAAACCATGAACCTCTCATACCATTCCCGTTTGTATTAAAGGGAGACCTGGGTGGCGGCGGTTGGGCGGTTTTCCTTATTAGAAACCGGCATGCTCTTATGAAAAAGATCGATATCCTGAGCGATGAGAACCTTCACCCCTCCAGGCGTTTCATTGCCCAAGCATTTGTCCCTCACGGCGGAAGAGACCTCCGGGTGGTGGTCATCGGCAGTATTATCAAGGCCTACTGGCGATGTCAGTACAAGCCGGGAGAATTCCGCAATAATGTTGGTCGGGGCGCGGTGATCAACTATGATTTTGATCCTGAATTAAGCAATGATGGGATAAAGTGCGTGCAAGATTTCTGCTCAAAAACCGGCATCAATTTGGCCGCATTTGATGTATTGTTTGACCGGAGCCAACCAGATCCTAAACCACTTCTTTCAGAGATCAATTTCCTGTTTGGTCGTAAGGGCCTGGGCGGATCCCCCCGGTTTTACGAGGTTCTGAACCAAGCATTTCAACAGTGGGCCGGACAACTATAGTGAAGCCTCCCTGTGCTCATGCACAGGGCATTCTGGCGAAGGCGAGTAATCTAAAATCGTAACACGCATTTTCATGACCAAATAACCAACACTAAAAGAGGGAGGACTGCGTTCATGAAAAATCTGAAAAAGGATCTGCAGGCGGTTACCAAGGAATTTGACGCGCTAACAAAGAAGACCAAAAAGTTGACAGACGAACTCAAAAAGAAAGCGGCTGATCAGTTGAACAAGGCGCGGGAAGCTGTGAGGCCAGAAGTGGCAGCACGAAAAACAGCAAACACGCTAAAGTTGCTCACAAAGACCATGGACAAGATGATCAAGGCCGCTGAAAAATTTGAGAAGGACCAGGCCGCAAAGAAACGGAAACCCAAGGCTAAAGCTACAAGAAAAGTGGCTGCCAAAAAGAAAGCTGTTGCAAAGAAGCCCACCGCGAAGAAAACCGCTGCACCGACGGCAACTGATCAGGTACTCAAGATTATAAAGAGGTCTAAGAAGGGTGTCGATGCTCCAACGTTGATGAAGAAGACCGGGTTCGAGGACAAGAAGATCAGGAATATTCTTTTCAGGGCTGCTAAGCAGGGAAAGATTAAGAGGACCGGAAGGGGTGTTTATATTGCCTCATAACGGCAATCCTCATCAAACGAGTGCAAACAAAGGTCGTTGACGGACTAACTAGTGCCCATCCACGAATCGTAAAAACTCAATGGGCACAAGCGTAAGTTACCGATCCAGAAGGTAACGGGCGAGAGGACTTACTAGAAGCTGTTTTAAAACCCCTAATCAAATTTTACCACAATCTCGTCAAAAGTTTTTCTCCACTTGGGAGGATACAGCTCCTTTGTCTGGTCAAAATAGCCTATGGCCAGCAGTAGGGGCACCCAGTAATTTTCAGGAATGTTAAATGCCTGTCTGACACCGTCATGATCAAAACCGTCCATGGGGTGGGTGTCCAGCCCGAGGCTCTTTGCAGCAAACATGAGGGCCATGGTAAAGAACCCCGTATTCTTGCATGCAAAGGCCTGTTGTCTTTCTTGGCTTGTCCCATATAGGTCCTGACAGGCATTGATGTACCAATCGTACTGCCCCTCTTCCATGCCGCCAGCCTGAATCATCTCCTTGAAATTTCTCTCTACAAAAGGATGCCCCTTTTTCCATCCGTCCCTGTCTGCCAGGACTATAAAGACCACGGGCGCCTCACTGACCTTGGGCTGGTTCCAGGCAAGTTCTCTGAGACGCATTTTCTCTTCCTGATCTTTGATTATCATGATGCTCCATGGTTGAAGATTAAAGCTGGATGGTGCTTTTGCTGCCATCTCCACCACCTCACGGAGGAGGGCATCGGAAACTGGTTTTTCAGAATCAAAAAAATTGACTGCCCGTCTTTTGTTAATGACCTCTTTAAAGTCCATGACTCCTCCTTTCTGCTTCTGTCAGAGCACTTCCTTTTTCAATTTTTGATTGTTAACGTTCGCCAATAAGTCTCTCTCTTGAAAGCAACGAGGATGCCTCTTGATCCATGAGCCATATCAGTTGTCCGCTTACGGGTCGAACCCCCCGAACGGGCAACGGAGAGTCGGTTTCTTCAAATAGGGCCTTGATAACCAGCGCCTTTTCTTTTCCTGAAACCAGGAAGACTATTTGCCTGGCATGGTTCAGGACAGGGAAGGTCATGGTGAGACGGCTGACATCAGGGTTACCCCCTTTGACAGCCGCCACCCACTTTTCCCACTCGTCCAGGGCGCGTTGACCAGGAAAAAGGGAGGCAGTATGTCCGTCCTGGCCAATCCCAAGAAATATCAAATCAAAGGTTGGAAGTGACCGTTCATTTGATCCGAAAAAATCCTTGAGCTCCTGCTCGTATTGCTTCGCTCCGTCTTCAGGGAAGTCCTCTGCCGGCATAGGGTGGATTTGAGTGGCCGGAATGGGGATGTGATCAAGAAAGTCTGCCTTTGCTGCACCGAAGTTGCTGGCCGGGTCCGTCTCTCGGACGCACCTCTCATCAACCCAAAATATATTGGTGCCATTCCATGGGATGTCAGAACAGTAGGGTTCTTGGCTGAGCAACCTGTGTACTGGCCTTGGCGTGGAGCCGCCAGAGAGGGCCACGACAAAACGACCCTGCTTGGTGATACAATCTCTGGCGTTTTTGCTGAAAATATCTGCAGCCCGAAAGGCCCAATCAGTATTGCCCTGAATGATTATTTTGGATTCGGGCGACAGCCCGTCAAGACCCCCCATTTTTTCAAGACCTCATTTTTGACGGTTTCGCAAAAAGCCCCTCTTGATGTCATTGCGAGCGTAGCAAAGCAATCTCATTTGTGGTAACCGTTTGAAATCACGAGCCCGCCCTGGCGCGACGTAATCTGAACATACTTTCGTTTCTGCTGGCATAACTACCTGGGTTTCCATTACCGCAATTAGACATTACAGGTCTGGGCCAGGGATTGCTTTGTCGCATCGCTCCCTGGCCCCCTTCGGTCTGAGCTCAGGGTCGAAGACTGACCGGGATTATTGATGAAACCACCTGTCTTGAGCCTATCGCGCCAGGGCGGGCCTCGCAATGACCGGTGAAAAGACTTATTACGATACCATCAATCATGTCGCAGCGGAAAATCAGCGATTTGAACTGTTAGAGCCCGAAGGGTTGATCCGCTTTTTCCCTATGCCTCATAGAGTTCGTACACCAACTTCTGAAACCAGGGAGGCTTCTGTAGTATTACAAAAATCAAGATCAAACCAACAATCGGGATGGGGATAACCGCGTCAACGATAGACAGACCTACCAGGTAGATTAGAGATTGAGTCCTGAGCGTCATGAAGCCTCCAAGCCCTCGCTTTGCAAGTATTGGACGTTCCCACTGTTTCCCTTCACTTAAGCATTTCCCTCACGTCCGTCATCGCAGGGGTCATCTTCATTCTTTGCCCTTGCGTGCTCGGCACTGGGTGCGGTAGTACAAAAGGATAGATCAACAACTTTTAAAGGTTCTCCGCAACAATCGGAAGATTCTGGTTTCCCACCTTTAGCTTCCACTGTTTTTCCACATTTTATGCATTGATATGCCTGCTCTTTGCTCATATGCCCCCCTTTTTTTGTGTGATTTCCTGCGACCTTAGCGCCTGTCAATTGAGACAATTCTGTTTCACCCTTGTGTCAACGGACTCTCCTGTTAAATATGTATATTAACATATTTAACAGCTTCTTGAAAAGGCACTTTCAACCTCAAAGAAGTATAGAGACGTTGTGCCACAACCGGCCCGACAAACCCCTTAGGGCGAGCCCTTAGTCTCCTGAAATTTTATTACTGATCTCTTCCCAGTCTTTCACATTCTCTGCATACTCTGATGCCTCAAAGCTGAAGGCAAGGGGCTTATATTCTTTTGCAGATTCGATGACCTTCGGGCCTCCAATGATGGCCTCTATCCTCAAATCCTTCTCAGCTATCTCATCAAATATTGCTCCTTGTCTCCAGGAAACAACAGGTAATTTCTGGAATCCATTTTTTTCTATCCATACTTTAACGGCTCTCAAACCGACAACGCTTGTTTGAAGGTACACAATTGAAAACATTTTTTGGATCTCTGTTATGGCCTTCTGGCTCCCATGCTTTGGCTCCCATGAAAATAGTCCTTCTAACAGGCTACCCTCAACATCAACAAAGACAATGCTTGCCCCTCTTTTTAGAGAAAGGAGTAGTCCGGTATCTTCGTCCTTATCTGATCTTACGCTTATTTGACACAGACCCGTTTTTATTGAGGTAAACCGTTTAAACGCGACTCCGTCGCCGCCCGAAAGGGTCTTACCAATAGACTGCCCATCAACAAAGAACTCAACAAGTTCACCACCTTTTCTAAAAAGTTTTCCACTTGTCTCAGCCCTGAGCATGACCTTCTGGCCTTCTATTACAACCGTGTCATAGACTGTGACACGTGATAGTGCACTGGCTGGAAATACACAGGACAAAATGGCAAGGCAGATAAAGACCGCAAGGACCCTCATTTATACTCTTTCCCTTTCATTATATTTCAGATGAGACCGCCCTAACAAAGTAGTAACATGAAAAATCTTGCCAGGACACATACCCCAAGTGAAGGCTTAAATACCACGCTGCCACAAAAGAGCGGCGGTCCGAGCTCCACAGCCATAGCTTGTCCTGATCAAAGAGCGGCTCAATGCAAAGATCAACTGCCCGGGGCACCTCTGTGAGCAACGACATGAGCTCATCTATCGTGGGGAGCCTCCAGTCGGCACGCCCGGCAAAGCGGTCCTTGTTCAATTGTTCTATATATTCATGGGCCTCGTACCAGCTTATGGGATGGTCCGAGCCCGCCTGCTGCCAGACCAATCGAGTTGACCTGTCTGTGATAGTGCCATCCGGGTTTTGCTGATAATCATTAGCCAAATAGTTTATTGGACGCCACTTCTTGTCCAGTCCAAACACCTTTCGTGCCTTACCGGGGGCCACCTTGACCGCTTGGGCTCGAAGCTTCTTTTTTGACCGCAGTCTTTTTGGCGCAAGCACCCGGGGCATCCGGCAAACCCTTTCTTTTTTCTCTTCCCAGGCTGAACTCAACTCATCAAGGGAGCCAAGCATCTCCTTTGCGCCGGCAAACCGCTTCTCTCTATCCGTGGCTATGGCCTTGTCTATAAAGACATCCCAGTTAGGGTCCAGGTCTGGGTTCACCTGGCTGAGTCTTTTAAATGGTTCTATGGGAAGGGTGCCCGTGAGCATGCGGTAAAGCATAACGGCTACGGGGTAGATGTCTGCCCTGGCATCGACCTGGTCTGGGTCTTCCTCTTGTTCGGGTGCTGCATAATATGGTGACCCGACCTTAAGGTTCGGTGGGCCTTGAAAGGTTTCCCCTCGGAGCTTGGACAGACCGAAATCACTAATCTTTACCCTGTCTTCATCAGTAATCAAGATATTGTAGGGCTTAATATCCCGGTGGATAATGTGGGTTTCGTGGAGGCGTGAAAGTCCCACTAAGATTTGACGCGTGTAGTAAATTGCCTTATCAACCGATAGGCAGCGTGATGGCTCCTCCACGCGGTAAGTCTCCCCGATCATGAGGCCCAGGTTGTTGCAATAGTATTCCATCACAAAGAAGCTGAGGTCATCGGAGTCCTGATAGTCCCAGACAGACACAATGTGAGGATGTCGCAAACTCGCCATAGTCACTGCCTCTATGACAAAGAGTCTTTTGATTTCCTCTTTTCCGAGCAGATCAACAAGGTTTGGGTGCGGCGACAGGAGTTTCAATGCCGCAATCTTGCCAATGACAGGTATCCGAACCTTGTAGACCTTTGCCATGCCGCCTTTGCCGAGAAGGCCGCAAATCTCATACCTGCCTATTCTTTTCATATCAGACATCGGTTGCCTAATAACTCACCAGAGACGTTGGGCATTATACTCCGGGAACCCAAGCTCAAGGATCCTGGATGCGGTCTTGGCAATATCGTAAGCAAGACATCTCACATCAACGTGACGCGATGTGGTGTCCCAGATTACGTACTTGGCTCTGTTGTCGCCATCCCTTGGCTGACCAACGCTTCCCGCGTTTATGATGTAGTGATGTTTTGTTTGCAGGGGGAAAAGACCCTCAGACAATCGGCTGCGAGTAATCTCTTTGCCGTCAAATTGAATGACTTCCAGGACATGAGTATGGCCCACAAAAGAAATTCTTTCCTTAATGGAACGAAAGATTTGTTCTAGGCCGGTCCTTGACACTTCAAACAAATACTTAGTGACAGAATCCGGAGGGCACCCGTGTACACACAGGCTTTCGTGAAAGACCAAAGATGTCTTTAAGCTCTTTATGTATTCCAGGGTGTCTTGCGATATGAACTTTTGGGTCAGAAGGAGTGATCTGCGGGCCGTGGGATTCATCCTGTCCACATACATAGGATCTACGATGGCCAGTTCGTGATTACCCATAACAGATGGAATGTTTCGTTTTCGAATCAGATTAACGACCCCCTCAGGTTCAGGTCCGTACCCTATATTATCCCCTAGACAAACCACACTGTCTACACCTGACTGATCGATATCTGCCAGAACCTGCTTCAAGGCCTCAAGGTTACCGTGGATATCTGAAACAACTGCTATTCTCATTAGATTGCTAAAACCTCAATTGAGTCAAACTCACACCTTTAACACGTCATCCTTGTCACACCGGTGAGGCTCAACAACTTGGATCATGTCGGAACTAGCAAAAGGAAACCATGCGTTGAATTTATGAACCATATGGTTAGGGTAATAACTCTCTTTTGCCTGCCGCAGACCCTGAATACCCAGGTCTTGCTCCCGGTTAACAAACTCGAATTCGCTCAGAGCGAACTTGGCAAGCCACTGATTGACAAGCTGGCTGAGACCGCGGAATTCGGGCATCGCCTTTTCAAAGTGACACACGGCAGTGCCGGGGCTCAGTTCCTCAACAATGGAATAGGCCTGGATGATCCCATCAATTCGGATCGCGCCGCCGATCAGCCTCAGGTCTTGATAGTGGGAGAAAGTCTCCCGAATAGCAATATACTCATCGCACAGACCAGGGTTGCGCCCACACTCTTTTGCCTTGCACCATCGGTCCTGCATCTCAGAGCATTCATCAATTAGCTCCGGTATGATGGGCTCATACTCGCAAGGATAGGCTGAAAGACACTGCTTTACAAGATTCCGTTTCTTGTGAAGGCGGTGACCGGAAAGTTCGGCCAAATCGGTTGTGCGGTATACGTAGTCCGCATTGTCCCTGTCAGCCTCCACGTGAAGGCCTGCTTCGCGCAAGGGATCGGCAGCCTGTCCGCCAATGCGTACAAAGCCTGCCACCTGCACGTCGAGGGAGCTTGCAACGGCCAATGGCGAGGTTTCACCCACAGGTTGGCCGAAGACTACTTTCTGCTTGGCACCATCCTTGGCTGGGTTGACTACAAAGACGATTGAATCGTCAATTTCCGCAAAACAGATAGGCCTAGAATTGCGCCATACAAAAAGATTGCTGAAGGTCAGTTCAGAAATCTCCGGAGGATACCTCTGCAGAAAAGCTTCTATGGTAGGTAGGTCGCTAAGTTCAAGGGAACGAATAGTCGACATTGGCCTGGCTCCTTAGCATACCAAGCTTTGCTTTGCTATACACGACGACATAAATAGTTGCGCATTGAACGCGTCGTTGTGCTCGTTCCTTTCGTAGGGGCGTGGTTTATCCCCGCCCGAGAAACCGGATCTATGCAGCCATGCGGGCGGGCATGAAGCCCGCCCCTACGTCTCCGATTCTCTCCTGT
>JAUWMM010000151.1 GCA_030613145.1 Desulfobacterales bacterium
GGTAAAAATTAAGAAATATCCAGACAAAATAACCGTTCTGATCGCGGATCAGGGCCATGGGTTTGACTTCGAGAAGTATTTGGAGCTGGATGAATCTCGTTTCCTGCACAATCATGGCCGAGGTATCGTCATGACCAATATTTTCCTCGACTTCCAGTATCTTGGTACCGGCAATAAAGTTATGGTTACGATACCTTTTGAGTAATCCACTGCATATAATCCGGGGGGAGGACCGGGGGAGGGTAATGTGGGTACGTTCATAAATTTATAAATAAGTGGGGTCTCAGGAGGAGTTGGTTATATATTTAATGGATGAAACCGTTAAGGCGCTTTCAAACGGATACGGATGTGGCCACTGGCTCAATCGCTTCCAATTTGTAAGCGTTTTCTCCTCGCATAGCGTGCCACACATCCCAGGCTATTTGACCGTTCAGCCACAGTTCTGGAGACGTTCCAAACAGCCTTGATAAGCGCAAGGCAATATCCGTACTAATGCCTTTCCTGCCGTTTACGATTTCACTGATGTGTTTGCGGGACACACCGATTCTTCGGGCAATTTCCGTTTGTGTCATACCATACGGCTTCATAAATTCTTCCAGCAATACTTCTCCCGGATGAATAGGCGCTCGGTTGGTCGGCATTCTCATAAGATCATCCTTTCAATGATAGTCTACGATTTCAACTCGTTTTGGTCCTTTTTCAGACCAGATGAAACAAATGCGGTAACGGTCGTTAATCCTGATAGAATGCTGCCCTCGACGGTCACCTCGCAAGCCCTCCAGGTGGTTACCGGGCGGCATCCTTAAATCTTCGAGGTTTACCGCGGTCTCCAGAAAATAGAATTTGCGTAACGCCATTCGCCTCAATTCAACGGGCAAAGCTTTTCTCGCCTGCCTTGAACTGATCCCATTGTAAACGTCTTCTGTTCCCCTATCGTAGAAATCAATTATCACAATATTATCAATTGTAACCTATTAAGTTACATTGTCAAGCAAAACGTGAAATGAAGAACCCCACCGCTTCTATATCCTTTTTTTTACCCAAAAAACCCTCTAAACTGACGGCGGATCTACGACCTTGATCTAAAATGGGTAAAAATATAACGAGCAAATCTCTTGTCAAGGCGGACGCCCTTTGGTTTTGCAGGTTTCAGTTTGAGGTTCCATGGGTCCGCTACAACGCTCAATTGCTCTATCTCGCAACATAACTTGCCATCATGAACCGGCTCTTAAAGGATTACATGAAAACTGAAAAACTAAAGGGGGAGGGCCGGGACCATCCTATTTAGGCACAAAAAAAGCGATTACCGTTATCAGAAGCGTATTTCCTTGCAGTCCGGCGTTGTTTCGGATATGTTTTGAAAGGGAAAAAACTGAAGCAACTACTTGGAATGATTAGGTGGAATGGCGGAAGTGCATGGGAATCGAACCCACCCGGGACGGTTTTAGCGCCCCACACCGGATTTGAAGTCCGGGAGCCCCACCAGTGAGCTACCCACTTCCGCAATCGAGAGGTATATATACATATTATTTCCGGAGCCTGTCAACGGCTTTGTATAGAGTATCTGATCACAAGATGTGGGTTATCTCGCCCGCTCCCCTTCGACCAGGCTCAGGGTCGTTCGAGGTTCACCCTGTTAAATAGCGAGTTGAATATGGCAGATTATCAAGAGTTGAAGACAACCGATCACAACTGGTCTTGAGATGTCGCCTGCAATTTAACAGGGCAAGGAGATCAGAGAGATATTTATTTGGCCTGATTTTTTGAGTAGGAAAAATCAGGCCAAAACACTCAGGCCTGACGGGCCACTTATGATCCGACAAAAATTCCTGCGCTGGCAGGATGGCAGCTTGAGCTGAATCCTCCTCCCCGCCCTGTGGAATGCGCAGCATATTCCTCCGGGGTCAAGGATTCAGCTCAAAACCTCCGTGCCTCTGTGGACTCTGTGAGAGACAAAAGGTGCCCCCGTGATCATTTGCTGTATAAGAACACGATAGTATCCCTGGTGAAAGGAGATGGGAAGCATGGTGAATCGCGAGCGCTTGGGCGATCTTTTTAAGGCCCTAATTCAGATAGACAGTGTTTCTAAAAGAGAGGGGGCCATTGCGAAAACTTTGCAGGAGATCTTTGAATCCCTCGGGGCGGAGGTACTGATAGACCGGGCCGGCCCAAAGGTAGGAGGTGAGACCGGCAACCTGATCGCCAGGTTCAAGGGGTCCGGGGCGGATGTTATGCCGCTGCTGCTCAATGCCCACATGGATACGGTTCAGCCGGGCGAGGGGGTCAAGGTCCTTTTTTCAGACGGCATTTTTTCAAGTGATGGGTCCACTATTCTGGGGGCTGACGATAAGTCGGCATTGGCAGTAATTATTGAAACCATCAAGATACTTCGGGAACAAGAGTTTTCATACGGTCCCTTAGAGGTTGTCGTAACCGTTTGTGAGGAGGTTGGTCTTATGGGGGCAAAAAATTTTGATTATTCCCTTGTCAAGGCCCAATACGGTTACAGCATGGACGCCACCGACACAGAGGGGATTGTGACCCGAGCCCCTGCCGCAAATCATATACGCTTCAAAGTCCATGGTCGGGATGCTCATGCCGGAGCTGCCCCTGAAAAAGGGATAAATGCCATACTTCTGGCCAGTCGGGCGATTTCAGAGATCAGTGTCGGCCGTATTGATGAGGAGACCACGGTCAATATCGGGCTAATCGAGGGCGGCAAAGCAACCAATATAGTTCCTAGCCTAGTGACCGTAGTCGGCGAGGCCCGCAGCCACAGTCCGGAAAAACTGGAGGAAGAGACACGAAAGATTGTGCGGAGTTTTGAACGACAGGTTTCTAACTACAAAGAGGCATTTCCATCAGATGACGGACTACCGAGGCTGGAAGTGGAAGTTAGCCAGGATTTTTCAGACTTGAAGATTCCCGATGAACATCCTGTAGTCGCCCTTGCAAAGGAGGCCGCGTCCAGCCTTGGACGTGAGATGAAAACCAAGACCAGCGGAGGCGGGAGCGACGCGAACATATTCTTTGGCCATGGGATTGTCGCGGGTGTCCTTGGCACCGGCATAAAGGACATGCATACGGTGCGGGAGTCGATTCGGCTGGATGACATGGTAAAGTCAGTGGAACTCCTTCTTGAGATCATTCAGCTTCATGCCAAGAAAGCTACAATATGACCTGTCGTGAGAATTCAAAAACGGTCTATAAAATAAGGAATAGTGCCCATTGCTTAAAGTGACAGCTTAGGTTTTTTAAAGGTCTTGGTTCGATTGGTTTCAGATCGAGATGTGAGTTCGCCCGACTACAATCCTCAATAATCTTCCCTCCTACCATGTTGATTCATAGTGCCTATCTTCAACTATATGATATTGATATATACATTGAAGTCGATAAACATGTGCGCACCCCGATTTTTGGTGGCAGCAGGGTTTTTTTGACTCATAGGGGCCGGTGTGATAAGAAGCCAAATGATTCGGATTTCGATAACGGCTTGTAAGGGTATGGGGCCACATTCAGGATATGGATGGGAATAATGATCGCCTACTTTGACTGTTTTGCCGGCATCAGCGGCGACATGATTCTTGGGGCCTTGATTCATCTGGGGGTTCCACTAGATTTTATTGAAGAGAATATCCGCAACATGCCTCTTGAGGCCTTCCGCTTGGAGGTCAGCCCGGCTGTCAGAATGAACATTTCCGGACAGCAGGTCAAAGTTGTGGTTGATGATATAGACGAACAGTCCAGGGATTACCAAGACATAAGACTGCTTATCGACAACAGTTCCCTCCCGGACACGGTAAAAGGCTCAAGCCTCAAGATCTTTGGCAGACTGGCCGAGGTTGAGGCGTCTATCCACAACCGCCCGAAAGAGCATGTGCACTTTCATGAACTAGGGGGCGTGGATGCTATGGTCGACATAGTGGGGTCAGCTTTGGGAGTGGAGTGGCTTGGCATCAGCAAGATTTTCGCTTCAGAGATACCAATGGGCAAAGGGTTCGTGACCTGCAGGCATGGGAGACTTCCTGTGCCTGTCCCTGCTACCCTGGCGCTCCTTGATGGAGTGCCGGTTTACGGGACGGGGATTTCTCAAGAACTGGTTACTCCCACCGGAGCTGCGATTCTTACATCGCTTTGTCGAGATTTCGGCCCGATGCCCAAAATGCTGATTCGACAGACCGGTTACGGCGTGGGGAGCCGTGATTTGAAAGAAATGCCAAACTTGCTCAGGGTTGTATTGGGCGAGCCTGATTTTGTGTGTGAGGCAGATTGCGTGACAGTCGTTGAAACCAACATAGATGACATGAATCCGGAAATATTCGGCTTTGTCATGGAAAGACTTTATGAAGATGGGGCGCTTGATGTGGTTTTTATTCCGGTCTTTATGAAGAAGAGTCGACCCGGCACCATGGTGCAGGTTATATGCAAGGAGACTGATCGAGAGAACGTGGTGCACAGGATTCTTTCAGAGACCACAGCCACCGGGGTACGGCATTACCGGGCCGAACGATCAAAGCTTCCGCGAAAGGTCAAAGAGGCCAACACCTCCTTTGGCAAGGTGCGTGTAAAGGAGATTTCAGGTCCTACAGGCAGAGTCTCCGTGGCACCCGAATATGAGGATTGCAAAAGGATTGCCTTGGAGAAGAACATACCTCTGAAGGTGGTATATGAGAGTATTGTAAAGGAGACGTCGTAGGATTTCGGAATGCGGATTTGGTCCGGGCCAGGGTTTCTCCTTTTGTCTTGTTTCGTGCTTTGAAGTTTTCGTATTTTCGTGATTATTCTTTCTGTTCCGACCTGTCCGGGTTCGGGGTTTTGGATTTACGATTTTGATTCCGCAATCCGAAATCCGAAATCCCAAATGAGGGGGCATTGCGTAGGATTCGAGAAAAATGTGTGGTGCTGTTGGCAACAGGCGGTTGCGCGGGATACGTTCCCATTGCCTCCGGGACGTTCGGCACCCTGGTCGGAATTCCCCTTTGTTATTTCCTCTCTATACTTGGCCCACTTGAGGGAATGCTTTTCATTGTAGCGTTCACAGGATCTGCCGTATGGATATCAGGGGAGGCAGAAAAAGTTTTTAAAAAGAAAGACACCGGCTTGATTATTATAGATGAGATGGCAGGGTTTCTCGTTACCTTGTTTCTCATTCCCTGGACCGCGAAAAGCGTGGTGGCCGGTTTTTTTCTCTTCAGGCTTTTCGATATTGCAAAGCCCTTTCCGATAAGGAGGCTGGAAGAGAAATTGCCTGGTGGCTGGGGTGTAGTAGGCGATGACATCCTTGCCGGTATTTATGCAAATGTTGTCTTAAGATTTGTTATTCAACTATTTTAAGTATTACTTTATATATTACTTTAAATAATGCGTAATCATTTGACCTTTTCTTAATATGAGACCTTTGCAAAATTGTTATTTTTTCGTGATACGGCGTCAGGCTTCGAATTTTAATCCTCGAAATACATAATGTATTCCTCTGGTTAAAATTTTTGCCTTCCTTGCCTAACAAAAAAATGTCTCATTTTTCAAAGGTCTCAATATAAGCCCAGCTTCAGGTGTCCACTTTGACGACTACGTTTTACAAATAATGGTAGACTATTCACTTGAAAAGGAAGTGGCGAGGCTATTAATTTCTTTGAAAATGAC
>JAUWMM010000249.1 GCA_030613145.1 Desulfobacterales bacterium
ATGTTATCAGGTACGATTGGACTGCCGGCAAATTTAAAGGTGATGTACCTGACGGCGGATGGGCACCTGGGACGGCTTACCCGTTGATCATGCACAAGGAAGGCCATGCACACCTGTTCGGCCCCGGTCGGGCAGAGGGTCCATTTCCTTGGCACTACGAGCCTGTAGAAAGCGCGGTGAACAATCCCATGGGGGACTACCAGGTCAACCCCATCATTCATATCTATGATGGAACCCAGTTTGGAACCAGCAGCCAGTATCCAATTGTTGCCACGACATACAGGCTGACCGAGCACTGGCATACAGGGTCCATGTCGAGAAACCTGCCCTGGTGCAATGAGCTTCAGCCTGAGCCGTTTGTTGAGATGAGCGAAGAGCTTGCGGACATTAAAGGGATCGGAAATGGAGACATGGTGACGGTAAGCTGCGCCAGGGGTAGCATTGACGTGAAGGCATGCGTCACCAAGCGCTTTAAGCCATTTCAGATCAATGGCCAGACGGTTCATCAGGTAGGGGTCATCTGGCACTGGGGATACGCGACCCTTAATCCAGGCCCCAGTGGAAACATTCTAACCCCGTTTGTCGGAGATGCCAATACAAGGATTCAAGAATCCAAGGCATTTCTGGTGGACATAGCAGCAAAAGCATAGAAGGGAGGTGGTCTGAATGCCACACATAATTACAGGAAAGATGATGTTGATCGATAGCTCAATATGCATGGCATGTAAAGGTTGTCAGGTGTCATGCAAGGCTTGGCACCAACTACCGGCAGAGGACACCTCCTTTATCGGTAGCTACCAGAACCCAGCGGATCTTTCGGGTATTACGTACACGATGCTGAGGTTCAACGAGGTTGCTGGTCTTACAGTGTTGAAATACTTGGAATGGCTGTTCTTCAAGGATCAGTGCCGGCATTGCGTGAATCCAAAATGTCAGATGGTCTGTCCCGTGCCCGGGGCGATCGTGGTGGAACCGAGTGGCGCTGTCGTGTTTACGGATGAATGTGATCCCAGCATATGTGTCACGCGGCCGTGTGAATCTAAGTGTCCTTATGACGTACCACGTTTGAATGAAGAGGAGAACAAGGAAAAGAAGTGCGATTTCTGCTACGACAGGATTGAAGACGGTAAGGCGCCAACCTGCGTTACAACCTGTCCGTCCGAGGCTATCACGTTTGGCAATGTAGCCTATATTCAGGGTCTGGCTAACGCCAGACTGGCTGAGCTACTAGCCAAGTATCCTAACGCCAACATCTACCCAGACGTAGCCATGGGCGGAGGCGGCAAGAAAGGCGGCGGCGGAGGCGCCGGAACCCATGTCATATGGCTGCTTATCGACGACTCCAGTGCGTACGGAATTACATCTGGCGGAGGCGGTGGAATGTGGCCTTGATAGCTACTGCTGAAACTTAGAGGATAGGCTTGTTCCCGGCTGATCGCTGGGGACGAGCCTATTTCTTTAGAAGAGATGAAAGGCGGTTCGAAAATGGAAAGACAAAGCCCTGAAGCGCTGGACAGGATCATTCAGAGAATAGATGCCATTGAGGAAAAGAGGCCAAGCCATAAAGAAGTGCTTGAGTTTCTTAAAGAAATAGTCACAGAGCAGTATGAGGTAAAGGAGCAGATCAGGGTAGAACCGGTTGATATCAAGGAGGATATGGTTAAACTCAAAACCAGGGAGGGATTTCCCCTGGTGGACAAAAAGGATCTGAAGCTGGACATGGAATCGGGAATCACATTGTTTAAGAGGCTATGCGCGGTTGTCCAGAAGAGGAGTGATAAGATTGCCGATGATTTAAAGAAGATTAATGAAAAACTGGATGAAGGAGAGCTAAATCTCGAGGAATTGTTTGAAAAAGTGGTTGCCGAGGATGAGGAATACCTCGATGCCACAGCCGGAAAACTCGAATTGAATAAGGAACTCGTCCTCTTCTTGGCCAAGAATAGCATCAATCCCCTCCTTGAAGCCTATGCCGACCAGCTTAAGGGCTATGTTCATCAGAAGAAATGGTGGAAAGGCTATTGCCCCATTTGTGGCTCGAAACCCCTGATAGCAGCGTTGCGGAAGAAGGAAGGAGAGCGGTTTCTGCTGTGTTCATCCTGTGGATTCGAATGGCGATTCGGCAGGATGACATGCCCATTTTGTGGTACCCAAGAGAGAAATAAGCACAGGTATTTTTTCATCGAAAAGGAGAGCAAAGCGTATCGGGTGGACGTATGTGAGAAGTGTAAGAAATACATAAAGACGATAGATATGAGAGAACTATTTGAGGACGTGGTGCTTGCTGTTGAGGATATAGGGACATTGCATCTTGATATTATTGCCCAGAATGAGGGCTATGAGAGAGAGGTCGCAAATATCCTTAATGTATAAGCTTGAAATGAGGTGCTAGCTATGGCCCCAAATGTGGATCCTTACAACCGCGAGATCACCTACCTTAGGGTTTCTGTGACAGACCGCTGCAATCTGCGATGCATCTACTGCACGCCGGTAAAGGATCTGAAGCTCTTCGATCATGCCGACATCTTGAACTATGAAGAGATCCTGAAGGTGATCCGGGTTGCAACTGAGGTGGGCATAAAAAAGGTGCGCCTGACAGGTGGGGAACCTCTGATTCGCAGAAATTTCGTCCACTTTGTCGAGTCTTTGTGCCGGATGCCCCGGATCGAGGATCTCAGCATCACCACCAATGGTGTGCTCTTAAAGAAGATGGCCGGGCCGCTTTTTGAGGCTGGTGTTCGTCGCATCAATGTGAGTCTGGACACCCTGAACCCATTGAAGTATACGAAGATCACACGTCGGGAATGCTTTGATGCCGTTTGGAATGGGCTTCAAATCGCTGAGGCGGTCGGCTTTTCGCCCATCAAGGTGAATGTCGTTGTCATCAGGGGGCTCAATGATAACGAACTACTCCGGTTTGCGGACCTTTCTGTGCGAAAGCCGTATCAGGTTCGATTCATCGAGTATATGCCGATTGGGCGGGATGGTGACTGGACGCCCGAAAAGTATGTCTCCTCAGACGAAATGAAGTCCAAACTCAAGACCTTTGGGCCTCTTCGGAAGATTCCCCGTCCAACCCATGGCGGACCTGCTGAGCGATATCGTTTTGAATCAGCCAAAGGGGAAATTGGTTTCATCAGCCCCCTCAGCCACCATTTCTGCCCTTCGTGCAACCGCCTCAGGCTCACAGCCGACGGCAAGCTTCGCCCATGCCTTTTTGCTGACGATGAGGTGGACATCAAAACCCCACTTAGAAACGGATGCAGTCATGAAGATCTGAGGGTACTGTTTCAGGAAGCCATTGCCAGGAAACCAAGGGAGCATCATGCTGAAACCCTGGAAAAAGGAGAGTGCCTTCGCCTCATGTCAACTATCGGAGGTTAGAAAGAAGTGGGGAGTCTTTTGACTTTTTACGAATGCATCATTATTGATCAGGAGCTTTTCTTGATATTGTGAAATATCCCTGTTCAGGAATCATTTTATCGGGCGGGTTGAATACACGGATGGGAGGCAAGAACAAGGCCTTTCTTTCCGTTGGGAGCCAAAGGATCCTAGACCGCCTTTATAACACTTTTCGTGGCCTTTTCGACGAGGTCTTGCTGGTCACGAACGACCCTCTTCCGTATCTATCATGGGACTTGAGGATCGTAACGGATCTTTTTCCGATACGCAGTGCCCTGACCGGCATCCATGCTGGGCTGTTTAACGCCTCAGTGCCCCATGCTTTCATTACGGCCTGTGACACGCCGTTCTTGAAAAAAGAATTGATCGGGGCGCTCTTGGAGGAGCTTGAACCAAAGTGGGATGTAATCATACCTGTCACGGAGGAGGGCAATCAGCCGTTGTGCGCTATTTATTCAAAGCGTTGCATCAAACCGATTGAGCGCCAGCTAAAAAACGAAAGCCGTAAAATCGTGAAGTTCTATCCAAAGGTCAA
>JAUWMM010000015.1 GCA_030613145.1 Desulfobacterales bacterium
TTAGAAGGGACACTATTGTAGCAAAGAAAAGCCTGAGCCTGCAAAATTGTAGTTTTGGAAGAATAAGATAGAAGCGCTTTAAGCGAATGAGACAGGAGTCCTTCTGAGCCAAAACTTACCCCTGAGGCATGGTAAGAACTCTGCGGGGCCGCTTTGCGCATTGTGCGTCCAGGAAGTCCAAAACAAGCGTCTTACTTCTTGTATACCGCTGATATGGTTGAGGTCATGGAGAACCAGGTAGATTTTTAGCTAGTTTACACTTAATTCAACGGCATTGGGGTTAGGGGAGGGGGGCAAGAAATCGCTCAGATTAGGTGTTGGTATCCTCTTGATGCGTGTGGTGTAACCTGGCTCTTTCCACAAGTATCTTTTTCATGAATTGAGCAAGTTCGCCGGCTTCACTCATCTGCTTATATCGTAGTTTAAAGTATCTGGCTTTTGCCTTTTCTTTATCGCCATCACTTTCAGCCATAGCTTGAATCATGGTTGGCTCGTCTCTTATTACTTCATTGGCCAAAAACTCAAAGACACGCCTATCCAACTCAGCTTGGTAGGGGAAAGGCTCTTTGCCTGCTATAGCATTTCGGATGGTTTCTCGATGATGTGCTTCTTCGCTTGCCTTGTCTTTTCCAGCGCCCCGCATTTTCTTAAAACAGTTGTAACAATATTTCCCCTCTCTAAGATAGGGAGCAGGGACCCACTGCCCGCAACTGACACAGTGCTCCTTGTCATCCTGAGCTATGAGGCTGTCTTTTCTTGCCTTTTTTCCACTTCTAATTAAGATCCATGCAACCACTGACCACAAGGACACGCCAAGTATAAATACGACCCAATTCTCTTTGAGAAATTCTATCGGGTTATGCCGGGCTTGATAAGCAACACCTATGATAACTATCAAAACCAGGCCCAACATTATTCTTCCGGCTATTAGCCTTTTCATGCAACTTTGTACTCCTTCTACATATTTCTCAGTTCTATATTTTAGCCTTAATATGTAATTAACTTAACCCCAAAATCCCCCCAGCCCCCTTTAAAAAGGGGGGGAGTGGGGGTCTTTGCACCCCTTTGGAAAAGGGGGGTTGGGGGGATTTCTTGGAAGAGTTGAAAAAGTCCCCTTTAAGAAAGGGGACTTTAAGGGAACAGCCCTCGGGTTAATGACATTGACTTTCAGTTCAGTTTTTTGGGGGGATGCCATCATCAAGAGAGTTTTCAATGATGTGTTAGAAAGATAACTACCGAGCCAGTCTTGCTTTTTTTAGGTTTTCGTTTGCCTTAATATAAAAAGTTGGTTTGAGCTCTATGGCCTTCTCAAAACAACGAATTGCTTCTTTGTATTTTTTCTGTTTCAAATAGATACATCCTAAATTATTGTATGCTTGCGCTTGATCTCCTCCTTTCCTGAATGCATCCAATGCTTCTTGATGTTTCCCTATCTTAGACAAAACCAGACCTAAATTATTATAAATTTTGTTGTGCGGACCTTTTGTTGACAGACCCTTGTTGAACGCCTTGATTGCCTCTTTGTAGTTTCCTGCCAGAAAGTAAGATGTTCCCAGATTATTGTACAAAAGTCCTTCATCAGGCTTGAGCTTTATGGCTGCTTTATATTCACGAACAGCCGTCTTATATCTCTTTTCATAGTCATAGATAACACCTAGAGAATTCTGGGACTTCCAAAGTTTCGGATTTATCTCGACAGCTACGCGAAAACATGCTTCCGCGACGTCATATTTCTCCATTTGAAAATACGCCAGGCCAAGTCCCTCATGAGATAATGCATGTTTTGGCTCATTCTTAAGAACTTCTTGAAATTCTCGAATGGCATCTTCATTCATTCCGCCAATAACAAGTAATAGCCCTTTCTTGTAACGGATATTACTATTGTCTGGGTTAAGTCGCAGGGATTTTTCGTATTGCACAAAAGCCGACACGAGATCTCCACGGCTAAAATTGACATCACCTAATCTTTCATGTTCCTCGCAGGTCATATACGTTAGTTCTTTTGGAGTCCCTATCTTGCTTGAAGCCGAGCCCTTCCGTAAATGCAGTTCTTTTGCACTCCCAGTCTGGCGAAAAATGGATTCTTCCCGCCAATTCCGGTCCTTATGGGCACAGCCCCATGAATTGGCAGCCAGCAGTATTATGACCGCCAGCAAGTTGGTCAATACCTTTTTCGTTAACACTTTCATTGTGCAATGCCTCTCGGTCTGTGAATTAGATTCCTGTCTCGTCCATGACTTTTATGGCCCAGCAAAAAAAACTTCACATTTTAGCATCTCAGCCCGCCAGAAAGACGGCGGATCTTCGACTTCAGGTTATCTATTACCCAAAGCTGAGCGCCAATTCTGTGAAGTTATATATTGCCGAGCCAAAAGTGTCAATGTTGAATGAGCACCTGGTAGACTCGGATCGCTGCCGGCCCTGCAAGGACAACAAAAAGCGAGGGAAAAATGAAGAGAATCGCAGGGAACACAAGCTTTACCGGCAGTTTTGCAGCCATCTCCTCTGCCCTTTGGTATCTTTTTGTCCTGAATACATCCGAATATACTCTCAGAGCCTGTGCCAAGCTTGTGCCGAACTTGTCTGTCTGTATTAAGGTGGTCGCAAAACTGTTGACGTCTTCAATATCTGTTCGAATGGCCAAGTTTCTAAGCGCATCCCGTCGCAACTTTCCCGCCCTCAACTCCAGGTTATACACATTGAGTTCGTCACTCCACGCCTTGTTGCTCCACTTCATTTCTTGTCCAACGCGATTGATTGCCGCGTCCAAACCCATCCCAGCCTCTACACAGACCACCAGGAGATCAAGCAGATCAGCGAACCCACGACTTATCTGCTCTTTCCTTCTGGCGATCATGACACGCAACCAGAGCTCGGGCAGGCAAAAGCCCAATAAAGCCAGCAACACAATTATTGCCACTGTCAAAGGATAACTTGTGAGTTGAAATACTGTAACCCGCAGCAGAAGGAAGGACACAGGCAAAAGGATTCCTAAAAAACATTTGATTCCCCAAAAAGCGTAGACAACATCTTTTCCGCGCAGACCGGCTCTAAGAAACTTCACCCGCATTTGGGAATAATCCGCGGGATTTTCGCTGGTTAACCGTTTGCCCAATGAACCAAAGGAATTCAATATCCTCCCAACAGTACTGGACGATGAGGGGGCTGCACCAGTATCATGCACCTTCCCGCCTTCAGCGCCTTGTCGTATTCTTTCCACTATACTATTCTTCTTGGCCCGTTGGCGGACATAAATAAATATGCCCATGGATAGCAGTAAAATCGTCAAAAAGGTTGAAGCGGAAATTACGATTGGAATATTACCAGTTGGAATAGTCACCTTTCCCTCCTCTTTATCTTATACCTTAATATGAATCAATCTTTTCATGATAAGAATGCCTAAGACCATCATGGATCCAGCCACAGCAGCGATTATTCTCCCTGTCGGCTCATCCAAAAGAGTGTTGATGTAATTTGGATTAGTTAAACGAAGAGCAATTATAACGAGAAACGGCAGGGCGGATAGGACAATTGCCGTAAGTTTTCCCTCAGCGGACAAGACTTTAATCTTGCCACGAAGCTTGAATCTTTCAAGGATAACATAAGCAATCTTGTCCATGATTTCAGCCAGATTGCCACCGGCCTCCCGTTGTATAATCACAGAAACAACAAAATATTTGATGTCAGAGGAATTCACACGAGCGGCAAGATTTTTCAGGGCATCGGCAACGCTCACCCCAAAATTAATTTCATCCATTGCCTTGCCGAATTCAGTGCCCAGCGGATCATCAAATTCGTCCACTACCAAGCTCATTCCGCTTGAAAAAGCATGTCCCGCCCTGAGTGCGCGAGCAATCAGTGCAAGTCCATCGGGCAGTTGACTTTCAAGCTTCTTCATTCTTCGTTTTTTCTTGGAACAAACATAATAGAAAGGGATTGCACCAAGAAGTGCTCCAACAATTATTGGAGTTACAGGACTTGTTGTTGTAAACGAAGTCCCAAGGAAGCCTGCTATTGCCAACAGAAGTGTAAGCAATACGAAAAAGCCAAGGGGTTGCTGAACGTTTGCCTGCTCCAACAACCTATCCAGGCGTTTGGCCATGGACAGGCTTGAGAGTATTCTGTCCCAGAGCGGCACCTCACTCAGCATTCTTTTCCGTAGAATATCAGGGACATCACTTGCATCATCCGTCAATGATAATGCTTTGAGCCTGTTGCGGATTTTATTACGATCCGGGTTCCGTATGGTTCTGAAGGCGTATAGGATCGATTCTAAGAAAAAGAGTGACACTATAAACGTAAGCAATCCAAAAATAAGAATATTCATCTTTCTTCCCCCGTCTTAATTAAACCTCGACAACGTTCATTGGGTCGAAAATATCGTTAGGAACCGTTATGCCGCACAGTTTCAGTTTGTCGATAAAGTGAGGCCTGATTCCTCTGCACACAAATGCACCTTCCACTTTATCGCCATTATTTGCAGCTGTTTGTCGGAATGCAAAAATTTCTTGCAACGTGACCATGTTTCCCTCCATCCCCGTGATCTCCTGTAGACTGATCATTTTTCTGCTCCCATCTGATAGCCGGGCAATATGAATAATTACATCCAAAGCGGAGCTGACATATTTTCTCATAAAATCACTAGGTATATCGAAGTTTGCCATGGCCACCATCGTTTCCAAACGCATCAGAGCGTCGCGAGCGGAATTGGCGTGTATGGTGGTCAGAGAACCGTCGTGGCCGGTGTTCATGGCCTGAAGCATGTCAAATGCCTCTTGTCCCCTGACCTCACCCACAATGATGCGATCAGGCCGCATTCTTAGACTGTTTCTGACCAGATCTCTCTGTGTGATCTTCCCTTGGCCTTCGACATTGGGGGGTCTGGTTTCCAACCGCACCACGTGATCCTGCTTGAGCTGTAATTCCGCTGCATCTTCAATGGTAATAATCCTTTCATTCTCCGGAATAAAGCGAGAGAGGATATTGAGCAACGTGGTTTTTCCGCTGCCTGTGCCTCCTGAAATCAAGACGTTCAGCCTTGACTTAACAATACCTTGCAAGATTTCGGCAATCTGCGGAGTCAGTGCTTTAATATTAATGAGATCTTCTAACTCTAAGCGTTCTTGCGGAAACCGCCTGATTGACAGCATAGCCCCGTCTAGAGCCAAAGGCGGGATGATGGCATTCACCCGTGAACCATCAGCAAGTCTAGCATCTACCATAGGAGAAGATTCGTCAATCCGTCGCCCTACCTCGGAGACAATCTTGTCGATTATTTTCATCAAGTGAAGATCGTCTTTGAACCTTGCATCAGTGAGCTCCAGCCGGCCTGATTTTTCCACATAGATCTGTTTGTAAGTATTGACCAGGATATCACAGATCTTGGGATCTTGAAGAAAAGGTTCCAGGGGCCCCAGTCCCAATACTTCATTTTCAATCTCTGTAAAAAGCCTCTCTCTTTCATTGAAATTGAGAGGCAGCCCGTTGCCCTTTTCTCTCAATACACTTTCTAACAGACCCCTTATCTCTGACCTGATAGCATTCCGATCAAGTGTTTCAAGAAGGGACAGATCCATAAGATCCAATAATCGATCGTGGATCTTGCTTTTTAGCTCGAAATACTCCTCGGGGACAAATTTGGTTTTGTTGTTGCCGTTTACCGGCAGGCTTTCCAAGTTTACATCTACATTCACGGTTTCCTCCTTGCCCTATCGGGCCATCATTTGTTTTGCCTGCATGAGCTAACTTCGTTTCAGGAACCTCCAGCCCTTCTTTTCTTGGTTCTCCCCACCCTTTGTCAGAGCATAACCCAGCTCTCTCAAACTTTTGGTAATCGGCGCCTTGGATGCGGATTCAGAAAGAGACTTGCCCTGATTTATGGCGGATAGTGTCCTTCGATAGTCGTTTGGTATGGCCCAAAATATTTCTTTGTCAATAGCAGCCTCAGAATCCTTCAGAGAAATCTCCGGATTTTTTAGATGACGGTTAATTATAACCTTTATGCGTTCTTTTGATGGGTAACCCAAGTTATGAAACGACTTTAAGAGCTTCTTCGTATTGGAGAGGCAAGGAAGGCTTAGGATAGAGATAAGAAGAACGATGTCCGACATTTGAAGCATTCTCAAGGAAGTATCATCCAGGGATTGCCCTCCATCGATGACTACAAAATCAAACATCCTCTGCATGAGACCCAGAAGATGTTCCATGATCTCGGGGGTCGCCGGGTCGTGGCCATTCAAAGAGGCCGGGGATGGCAGGACATAGACTCCACTATGGTGTTTGGAAAGTATATTCATTAAAAAAGTCGAGTCCAAGCGGGAAATATTTTTGGTAATTTCGCCCCAGTGATAGTTTGGCCTGATCTCCAAAAAAAAGGGCACTTCCCCGAACAGCATGTTTCTGTCTACCAGTGCCACCGAATGTGCGCCTTTCATTTCAGCCAGGCTTACAGCCAGATTTACTGCAATCGTCGTGGTTCCCACGCCTCCCTTGCTGCCAATGAGCTCTATGATTTGACCAATATTGCCGGGCTCTTTGATTCTTGTCTTATTTTTTCTCTCCCTAAAATTTTCAAGTGCCTTTCTGACTTCCTGTTCCTTAATAGGTTGAGAGAAAAACTCCTTTCCCCCGGTTCGCATGGCTTGCACCAGTACCGCCGGGTCGGAATGCCGTGATGTATAAAAAACCTCACCAATCGCGTCTACATCTAGCAGGGAATTAATAATCTGAAAGTCTTTCTCGGTATCATCGCCCAACTCGAAAATCAGAAGATCAGCCCGCCGGGTATCGTCGGCTCTTTGAACACCGAACCCCTCAACCGAGCCAATGATATCTTCCAGTTCTGTTCCGAGGTTTGGGTCCTTTGTTTCAACTTTGACGTGCACAGTATTGTTAGGCATGGCTTCTCCACTCTAGTCTGCGTCGAATCATATTTGCTTTCACTTACTCTTCATTTCTGGTCTTGAAAAAATTATTCTACCAAACCCGGGATGCTGCCCATGGTACCGTATTCTCCCCCACCTCCCCGGGTATCTTCAGAGTCAACATACTCACATATGACCATACCAATCATGGTTTTGTTAGGGGCGTTTTGAACGTCTGTAAGCCTGATCCTGGCAAATCCTGCAATCGTTATATTTGTGTTCGGATTGGAGCAGTCGCCCCAATCATAAACCGCTACAGTTGTGTCCCACCTGTGTTTGTTTCTTGGGGTTCCGTCCGGATAAAGTAGCTGGTTATCATTAGAATCAGTTAATGGAACCTCTGAGCCGGTACCGGTAGCGTCAACAATTGGGTCACCATGCATATCAGGGATTGGGTTGTCTCCCCCATCAACGTCATAGCCGTTGTGCTGAAATAGTGTCAGAAGTGCGTCAAATGTTGGATTGCTGAGGGTACCTCCGGTGAATTCAAACATAGTTTCGCCGGCAATTGTTTCCGGGCTTGTGATGGATCCTTCTAGGATGTCCCGGATTGTATTATCGTTTGCTGGTGACGTAGTAAAAGTATTCCAACCCGCACAGGAGTCAGGATCATTGGTGGGGTAAAACTTGACATGGCTGTTACAGGTGTTAGTAGCAAAAAAATAACGGGAAATTCCAACAGGAAGCTCAAGTTCTCCTGGCTCGGCCGTGCTCTGTCCAGTCAAGGCAGCGGTGGCGTCAGCCCAAACAGCAACGGTATTAATACCGAATATTTTTGCAAAGAAGGTGGTTATCGGGCCGTTAGCACTGGCGTCCCTGCGAGCTGTTACTTCTACCGCGTCGGGCTGAGCCAGGGTGGGAGTCAAATTGTTTCCATTCCAGTCTCCGATGATGACATCGGCAGAGTTGATAGTGACAGCCTGTGCGCCTGCCTGATTCATTCCGGCTACTTCTTGGGCAATGGATACGATAGTCGATGGGTCGCAAACATAAACTTGTTGCTCCTCGTAAGTCATTGTTTGGTAAATGGCGCCCAGTTGCCTCGCGGAGGCCAAAGCCGCGGCGTCAGCCACATTTTGAAGCTCGTTTTTTGTCGCAGCAACATAGCCGATATCCACTGCCAAAGCAGCGATACCGATTAACACTACCATCACGAAAGCGACCAAGATGGCAGTTGCCCCGGACTGATCTTTTATTCTTGAAATTAGTTGCTTATGGGTTTTCATTTGTTTCCCTTTTTTGTGACTTCCTGCTTGAATTATTCCATTTTCATAACGGTTCGGGCCTTTAAGACTTTTTGGCCGAAGCCCAGATTGGTAAGGACCAAGAAATCATAATTATACGTCACCAGAACTGTAAGATTATCTCCAAAAGTTGTCCCGGTCCCGGTGGATGTAGTAGTGACATAGGGGCCGGCAGTAGCATTGTTGCCAAAGGTGATAAGGTTTCCCCCACAATAACTTGTGACTACACCCGCAATAGCTTGGGGAGTTTGCCTAGGAGACTGGGCAACAATCCCAAAACGCGCTCCTTCCCTGCTGGCATTTGTAATTACTTGTTGATTGTACAAAAGCAGGCCAAATTCAATAGTCCCGAAAAGGAGCAAAACCAAAACAGGCAGGACAATGGCAAACTCTAAGGCCGCCGCTCCCCTCTGCCCTCTTATATTCAGCATCTTTTTCATCATTACCCATCCGTTCGGTTTATTTTTACGTCTTGCAGATTACTTCTTCCCAATGCTGTCTATGCTTCCCAGGTTAAGGTTGTAAGCTTTTTCCGATGCTTTCTGTTCGAAGCCGTTTCGATATGTTCCCAAAACGCTCTCGGCTGCCTGGCCGTCTAGTCCGACAACCGGGTCCAGGTTTTGTCCTGCTTCAGGGTTTAATATCTGATTGGACTTTGCCGATTCGAAAGACTTTCCCCAATTTTTGTCTAACTGTGTCGCTCCGCAGCCTGAAAAGATAGACAAGACGGCGATCAAACCAATTATTATGAGGCATCTGGCACCCATCGGCCCCTCCTTTTGTTTTTGTAGTTTAAGGTTGATTTTCATTTTCCTTTGTAATCCACAATCTATTTGGTAACGGGCATTGCATGCCCAAATTCCCCATCCAGTTCCCCACTGGTATCTGCGGACTGCTGCTTCTCCCTACCTTCCATTAATCCCAGAAGGTAGAACTCAGCATCACTGGGCTCAATGTAATAGTCGGTTGGCACAGTCTGTTTTGCCATATCAAGGGGTTTTACAAGGTGTGGTGTGACAATAATGATCAGCTCCGTCTCATTTTTTTGAAATTGCTCACTCCGAAACAGGGCGCCCAGTATAGGAATGTCGCCCAGGAGCGGGATCTTGGTAACGGTTTCTCGAACGGTTTCCTTGAGCAGACCCGCGATGGCAAAGCTTTGACCGTCCGCAAGCTCCACTGAGGTCGAGGCTCGCCTGGTGGATATTCCAGGCACCACAAACCCTTGAAACTGTATTGCAGTCGAAAAGTCTAGCTCGGATACCTCTGGGTTAACAACGATATTGATTCTGTTATTGCTCAGAACGGTTGGTGTGAAAGCAAGGCTTACGCCAAAGGATTTGTAGTCAATGGCAACACTCCCCAGGCCCTGCGGCACCGGGACTGGAAATTCTCCTCCTGCCAAAAAGTGGGCCGTCTTGCCACTCAAAGCTATGAGTGTCGGTTCCGCCAGAATCTTAATCAGGCCATCATCCTTTAAGGCGTCAATGAAGCCTGTCCAGACCGAACTCCCCTTGCTAAAGCGGAAAAGGGCATTGATTGAAGGAGAAACAAGGAGCCCTAGTGGGCCTGCACCGTATGCAGGGGTTGTGGGCACAGTCAGATGGGCATCCTGTGAAACCAACTGGGTTAAGCCGCCGAGTAAACTGACACCGAAATCTCCCCCTCTGGCGTAGTTGAAATTAATGCCCAGCCTTTTGGTCAGGCTGCGCGACATTTCCGCCGCTCTCACTTCCAACATGACCTGTTGGGCACCAGCCACCTGAAGCAAATTGCGAACCTTGTTTTCCGGTGCATATGCCTCGGCCAATGCCATGGCCTGAGAAAGGTTGACTGCGCTTGATACCGTACCAGCAAGGGTAATAGAATCATGAGTCGCAATTACACGCAGATCCTTCTCATCTGGAAGTACGTCATGAAGTTTTTGCTTTAACCGTGAGAGGTCATAAGCAACGTCAAGATCATAGATGGCAAAAAGCTTACTGTTTTGCCATAAGCTCATGTTGGTGGCCCCCACGGCTTTTCCGGTGATGAGAATCTCACGGCGCGACAAAATATTAAAGTCCGCGATTTTAGGATCTCCCACAGAAACGCGTTTCACCGTCGCAGGAGTTTTGAGGATGATTGATTTTCCTACCACCACCTCTAGTTTTTTCAGATCTTGCGTGTCCGGCAGCACGGAACCCGCTGCCCAACATCTGGCGGAACAAATCAACAAGACCAAATAGATCAACAACCCCCCTGCAATAATTACAGATACAGTTTCCTTCTTGTTAAGTCCGCTTGAAATGCTTGATATAAACATGGCCGTCGTTCCCTCCTTGCCTGCTTAACCCTTTACGTTAATATTGCTTACCTTATCACCCTTGATGACTTGTACTGTGTGAGTCCTCAAACTTGGTTTTGTCACTTTTGGGCGGAAAGCGGCAAGCGTTCCTGGAACAGTCGCTCCCCACGTCAAGACAGTCTTCTTGTCGGTGACATTTCTCAGTGCAAATTGGAGTTTTCCTTCGGAGGCGGCAAGGGCCAGTTTCTCCCCTTCCATTGGGGTGACTTCCAAGGTATAGACATCCACAGAATGTGGCTTGCCACCCTCGTCTTCTTCAATTTCCGTACCTGTTGCGAGGACCAGAACGTTTTCGAGCACTGTCTTGGCCCTCTTCTTTTTGGTTCTTGGATGTTTCAGCGTGACGATAACATCTACCCGATTACCAGGTCGGATGAAGCCGGAAATTCCGATCACCTTATCACCTTTTACGGCCAGCGCGCGTTTTCCGGGTGACACAACCGCTGAAATACCACCCGTAGTCACACTATCCGGAGCTAATCTATACTCTACGATGGGTTCGTTTTGCTTTAGTTGACTGACTAGAATCCTCCCCTTTACTGATTCTGTACTTGAAGTGTATCCTGGAGGAAGGCTATCTTTAAGATAAGGGACAGTCTTCATCATTGCGGGCTCCAGTTTTGTCCCCCAGTTTAGGTCCACTGCTGCCACGGCAACCGGCACAGCTTCGGACTCGGACTCCACCTTTACCACCTCTTTTGGAGCCGTCTCTTTCTTCAACCACTTGTATGTGAACATACTGGCGCTTGCAGCAACCACAAAGGCCAGTACTATCGGAATCATTGCTTTCCACTTACCCATGATGTGTCTCCTTTCTATCCTATTTGATCTATCCTATTGATCTTAAAATCGGTAATACATATCCCGAAGATTCTAAAAAAACCGAAAATAGCGTACCCGAGGCAATGGCTACGCCATAGAATAACCTTGGGTTGTTTTCATTTTTGCCTGCGGGGATAGGGATGAAATGGCCAGTTAATAACAATGTCTTCAGC
Source organism: Desulfobacterales bacterium (assembly GCA_030613145.1). Classification (GTDB taxonomy): domain Bacteria; phylum Desulfobacterota; class Desulfobacteria; order Desulfobacterales. Next base: position 11,510 of record JAUWMM010000015.1, read on the forward strand.
ATTGTTGCATGTCTGGTTACCCACGCCCTGCACTCATTGCGTCTGATCAAAAGAATTATTAAGGCATAAATCCCGCCGGCAATACCGGTAAAAAGAAAGGCGATGAAAGCGCCTCTGGCGCCCAGTATCGCCCCCACGGTCCCCATAAGCTTTACGTCTCCCGCGCCCATGACTCCCAAAAGATAAGGGAGGATCAAGAGAGCGATTCCCATGGCCAGTCCTGCTGAGCTAAACAGCAAACCATCCAGGCCGTTTGTTGCCCCATGATATGTTAGCGCCGTTAGCATGACCGGGAAAGTCAGGAGGTTGGGGATCTTCTGAAATCGAAGATCAGTGACCGCAGCCACAATCAGAGCGATTCCAAGGAACATGATCAAAAAAATATCTGCGGTCATCTTAGAATCTCCTATCGGTCTTTTGCCTTTGGCACTTTAAAAGATTTAGTTGTCATTTCGTTATGAACGCGCAATCAATCGTTACTCCATTCGTGTGACTTGTGGCAGGGGGTGCGCATCCCCATGGCAGGTTCGACGATGGGATGCGCACTTACCCTACCGGAAGATTAGAGTCGATTAAGAATCGGTCGGCAAACTACCAGATACGGTGGTGAACGTGGTGTTCAAGCTGGTACCGACTGCCGTGACAGCAGCGATAATCACAACCGCGATCAAGGCTGCAATAAGACCATACTCGATAGCAGTAACACCCTCTTCGCCCTTAATAAGATTCATCAGTTTTTTCATTTTTCATTCTCCTTTCTCAATTTCATTTTTGTTTTTTGCTGGGCAGCTATATCTTAACTGCCGAAACCAAATTGATTATTGATTTTATAGCTACTTTAGTATCTCGTTTTCACCACCTCCTCTTGTCGTTTTGTTGATCGTTAAGTTTCGATCGTTGGTTTTGACACCCCTTATTAGCAGATGTCGTGCCACATACAATTGTTTCTGAGTTTTGGACACGAAAAAACGCTTAAATTCAAATAGTTAAGCGTTGCAAATCTTTTTTTCTTCCTCTGAGGATCGCTCCATGGGGATATCGGCCTTGTGGTTCGCTGCCTCACAGAAGAGTGACGTTAACATATATCGAATACAATATAGACCATGACAAAAAGGGAAAATATTTTAATAGTTACAGAGAGTTAGTGTGCGCCGCACAACTATGCACAGCAAGGAATTTCAGACCGAAGGCAATGAATATTGGAAAAAGAAGTACTTATTAAAGGGAAAATTATTTCACACCAATGTTCCCGAAATATGGATAAAAAAATGCCACCTTACAGAATCAATTATCCACAACTCCCTGTTAATAGAGAAAAAACATGCATACAAATGGTTTATCAATG